>DATEFR010000701.1:0-3119 GCA_035280545.1 Burkholderiaceae bacterium
CAAACAGCAACAGGCCTTCATAGACGAACGAGGCCATGCGGCGCCGCAGGCTGGGCGTTCGGCGCAGGGCGATGGCGCTCGTCGCCGCGCTCGCGGCATCGGATCCGGTCATCGACGCTTCGCAGCGTCCGCGCCGGGCGCGGATGCGGCGGCCACCGAACGCGGCACGGTGGCCGCCGCCTGGGGGCCGCGCCGCGGCAGCAGCGTCGACTTGTCGACGAACTCGGGTGTCGCCGCGATCTTCGGCAGCCCGGTCTGCTGGTGTGACGGCGGCGCCGGGCGTTTCGTGATCAGTGTGGTCGTCGCACCGGGTCCGGCCCGCAGCACGGTGGGTGCGACAGGCTTCGGCGGGTCGGCGAACGCCGGATTCGGCACGATGTTCGACTTGGGGCTGGGTACGTCGCGCGCGGCAGCCTTCGTGTCGCCGTTGCGGCCGGCAGGTGATTTGCGTGCCGCCTCGGGGGGCGGCACAGCGCGTTCGCTCAGCTCACGCCGCTTTTCGGGAGGGAGTGCCTGGTAGGCATCCCACCGGGCCTTGCGGTCCTGCGGCGCAAGCTGCTTGGCTTCCTGGAAGTGCAGCCGCGCCGCGCCGCGCTCCTGCGGAGAGAGCTTGGCCCATTCGGTCATGCGGTCTTGCAGCCGCGCCTGCTGGTCAGGCGACATCTTCGAGTAGCGGCTCGAAATCTCGATCCACTTCTGCTTGCGCACCTTGTCGATGCCGGACCATTCGCGCTCGAGCGGCTTCAAGGCTTCGCGCTGCGCCGGTTTCAACTCCTGCCAGCGCACGCCTTCCTCGACGCCGGGCTTGGCCGCTGGCGGGCCACCCGGCTGGGCGAGCGAGGAGCCCGCGGCGATCAGCCCGAGCGGTGCGCCGAGCGCACAAGCCAGTACCACCGTGCGCAGCGTGATGCGGCGCAGCGGGGTGGGCGAGCCGGGCGCTTCGGGCTTCATCGCCGAGCCATTCACTCCCGAGGCGTCTTCAGATACTCCGCGAAACCGGCGTCGTTGTAGGCGGCGGGCGGCAGGTCATCGGTCAGCAGCGCCGCGTCGATTTCCGCGGCGGTGGAAATCTGGGCCTCGTTCTCGAGCTTCTGGATCAGGATCAACCCGCCGATCAGCGCCAGCGCAGGCAGCACGCCGCCAACCAGCTTCCACCACCAGCGCGGTCCGCTGCCGAGTATCGCGGCGCCGCCGCTCGTGCCCAGGCGCGCCGGCGCCATCTCGGCCTTGCGCAGGGCGCGGGCTCGCTCTAGCGCCTGCTCGCGAGCGACGCGCAGCCGCTCGCCGAGCTCGGGTTCGAGCTCTTCGGAGCGTTCGCTCAGGCGTGCGGCGACGCGCAGCGCGAAGCGGGTCTGCAAGGTATCGGCGGCAACGGCTGGGCCGGTCATGGCCCGCGAGGATGGCATGGTCAGGCTGTTCATAGCGAAATTCCCTTTGCCTGCAAGGCTTTGGCCAGGGCGTGAACTGCCCGCGAGCAGTGCGTCTTGACGCTGCCTTCCGAGCAGCCCATGGCGACGGCTGTCTCGGCGACATCGAGTTCCTCCCAGTAACGCAGCAGGAAGGCTTCGCGTTGACGTCCGGGCAGCTGGGCCACTTCCGACTCGATGGCAAGCAGAATCTGCGCCCGAGAGACCGAATCCGCCGTGCTCTCCGAGGCCAGCGTTCCGCCCAGCGCCTCCAGCGTTTCCAGGATGTCGAAATCGTCGGTGTCGTTGCCGGGCGATTCGAAGTCCGAGAAGTTCTTGACGACGCTGTTACGCACCTTCTGGCGCCGGAACCAGTCCATCGTCGCGTTGGACACGATGCGCTGGAACAGCAACGGCAGCTCGGCGGCCGGGCGATCGACGTACTTTTCGGAGAGCCGGATCATCGCGTCCTGCACGATGTCCAGGGCCGCGTCCTCGTCACGAACCGAATACAGCGCCCGCTTGAAGGCGCGTTTTTCGACGCTTTTGAGGAAGTCGGATAGTTCTTTGTCGGATGCCAAGAGAGGAAAAGGCCCCGGTTTGCGGCCGAGAAAAGTCGGGCGCGATTATCTCATCGCCCTGGCGTACATCGTGAAGCCTGCCGCACGACGCCGAAGCAATGCCATAATGCTGCGTTGCAAAACAGATTTTGCCGCCGCTCACGCAACCCGACCCCGGTGCTGATGCGAGGCGGCCCAGGTACCACACCCGTCTCACAAGGATGCGGAAAGGTGCACCGATGGTTTTTCGTCAGAGAAATTCGCAAAGGTTCCAAGTCATGGACATCTCACCCGCGGAGGTGAAGCGCGCCGCTTCAGCCCAGCCGCAAACCAATCCCCCCGCCGAGCCGAACGGCTCCGAAATCCTCGTCAAGTGCCTTCAGGCCGAAGGCGTCAAGTACCTCTGGGGCTATCCCGGCGGTGCTGTCCTGTACATCTACGACGCGCTGTACAAGCAGGACACGATCGAGCACGTGCTCGTGCGCCACGAGCAGGCCGCCGTGCACGCGGCCGACGGCTATGCGCGCGCGACCGGCGAGGTCGGTGTCGCACTGGTCACCTCGGGCCCTGGCGTCACGAACGCGGTCACCGGCATCGCGACCGCGTACATGGACTCGATCCCGATGGTGATCATCACCGGGCAGGTGCCGACCCCGGCGATCGGGCTCGACGCGTTCCAGGAGTGCGACACGGTCGGCATCACGCGCCCTATCGTCAAGCACAACTTCCTCGTGAAGGACGTGCGCGAGCTCGCGATGACGCTGAAGAAGGCGTTCCACATCGCTAGAACCGGCCGGCCTGGCCCGGTGGTCGTCGACATCCCGAAGGACGTGTCGCTGAAGACCGCGCCGTTCTACTACCCCGAGCGGGTCGAGATGCGCTCGTACAACCCGGTGCGCAAGGGTCACGGCGGGCAGATCCGCAAGGCGGTGCAACTGTTGCTGGGTGCGAAGCGGCCCTACATCTACACCGGCGGCGGGGTCGTGCTGGGCAATGCCGCGGCCGAACTGCGCGAGCTCGCCGAGCTGCTCGGTTACCCGGTCACGAACACGCTGATGGGGCTGGGCGCGATGCCCGCCAGCGACCCGAAGTTCCTCGGCATGCTGGGCATGCACGGGACCTACGAGGCCAACATGACGATGCAGCACTGCGA
>DATEFR010000702.1:0-4070 GCA_035280545.1 Burkholderiaceae bacterium
GTGAATGGCGGCATGCCGGCCTCGCCGGGCATGAACGCAGCGGTAGCGCCGCCGGCGCCTGCCGCCACGCCAACCCCGCGCGCCGCCGCCTCGGGCACCAGCCCGGCCGCGAGCGCGAATGCCGAGGAGCGCATCTACACAGTCGCCGAACTGCCCGACGACATCCGCCGCAGCCTGCCCGCGCTGCCGATCAACGGCTCCACGTATTCGCAGAATCCGGCCAGCCGCATGCTGATCGTCAACGGCCAGGTGTTCCACGAAGGCGATGCGATCACGCCCGAGCTCAAGCTCGAGCAGATCCGGCTGAAGGGCGCCGTGCTGCGGTTCCGCAACTACCGGTACACGATCAGCTACTGACGCGGCCGGCTCAGCCGCGCGCCCGGATCTCCCGCACGCCGCTCCCCAGCCGGCGCCGCAGCAGCGCGCGCAGCGTCACGCCGTCCGCATAGCCGACGCGTTCGGCGATGCGCTCGATGTCGAGCTTGGTCGTCTTCAGCAGGTGCACCGCGTGCTCGACCCGCAGGTCCTGGAAGTATGACAGCGGCGTCTTGCCCAGCACCTCGTCGAGGCGGCGCTGCAGCGTGCGCTTGCTGGTCGCGAGCGCATCGGCCGCTTCGGCCAGCGAGAAGCCGTGCGCGAGCCGGCGCCGCGCCCAATGCTCGAAGCGCTGGACCAGCGGATCGGCATGCGCGAGGTGGTTCGTGATCGCATAAGCCGACTGCGACGGTCGCGAGTCGACGACCAGGTACTTCGCGGTCAGCGCCGCGAGCTCGGGGCTGGCCTGGCGGATCAGCCACAGCGCCATGTCGATGTGCGCCAGCGCGGCGCCCGCGGTCAGCACATTGCCCGAGGCGACCAGCATGTGACCGTCGTCCAGCGCAACATGCGGATAACGCTGCCGGAACAGCGGCGCGAGCCACCAGGTCGTCGTCGCCGTGCGGCCGTCGAGCACGCCCGACTCGGCGAGCACGAAGGTGCCGATGCACGCTGCGGCGCAGGCCGTGCCGGCCCCATGCGCCTCGCGCAGCAGCGCGGCGGCATCGGCCACGTCCGGCCGCGCGAGCGCCTGCTGCAGCGGCTCGGGCATCTTGGTGCCCAGCGCGGGAATCACGATCCAGTCGGGCCGGGCGGCCGCATGGGCCCCATCGTCGAGCGCATGCACGGGCACGCGCAAGCCCTGCGCCGTGCGGACGCGCCGCCGCATGCCGACCACGCGCACATCGAAGCGCAGCGACTCGAGCTGCTGCATCGCGGCCAGTTCGTTCGCGGTGCCCAGTGCATCCAGCACCGTGGACAGGCCGGTGTCGAACACGCCATCGAGGGCCAGGACGGCAATCTTCATGATGGCGCGAATGATATCGAAGATGTCATTGATGACAATGGTGGCGAGTGCCGTCCGTCCCTAGAGTCACGCTGTCGATCCGAATGCGCCAGCCGCACGAAGACGACCGATTCGCTGACAGCCCCTCTTCACCGGAGACAGACCACCATGATCAAGCTCGCCCTGTTCGCCCGCCTCGAAGCCAAGCCCGGCAAGGAGGCCGACGTCGCCGCATTCCTCGAAGCCGGCCTCGCCATGGCCCGCGCCGAAGGCACCACGCCGATCTGGTTCGCGCTGCGACTGTCGCCCACGACTTTCGGCGTGTTCGACGCGTTCCACGACGAAGCCGGCCGCCAGCAGCACCTCAACGGCCCGATCGCACAGGCGCTGATGGCCAAGGCGCCCGAGCTGTTCGCACGAGCGCCGCAGATCGACCCTGTCGAGGTGCTGGGATTGAAGAACGACGGCAGCGTGTAGCGCGCCACACGCGAGGGCGCGCGCCATCGCCGCAGGCGCGACATCGTGCCGGGCACACCGGCCCGAAGCCCGATATGCTTGCGTCATGCCGCCCTCTCCTGCCGCCGGCGACCCGCGGCAATCGCCGCAGGCGCCGCCCTCATTGCCGACACCGCCGACGCCGCCGATCGCGAAACGGGTCGCTGGCGTGCCGGCGCCGCGCGACCCGTTCCGCCGCGTCAGTCACATCGTGCTTCGCCTGGGCCGCAGCCGATCTCTGCTTGCGCTGACAGCCGTGACGGTGCTGGCCTCGGTCGCGCTGGCCGAGCTCGTGATCACGGTGCTGGGCCGCGGTGATCGGGTGATCGCGGCCGCGTCGGCAACCTTGGCGTCGCTGGTGCTCACGCCGTTGCTCGGCTCGCTGATGCTGCGCCTGGTCTTCGACCTGGAAGCGGCGCGCCAGCAGCTCGCCGAGCTCGCGATCCGCGACGAGCTGACCGGCATTTCGAACCGCCGCCACTTCATGGCGACGATCCAGCGCGAATGGGATCTCGCGCGCCGCCACGCGTCGATCGGCACGCTGCTGCTGATCGACGCCGACGGGTTCAAGGGCATCAACGACACCCACGGCCACCTGTGCGGCGACGAGCTGCTGCGCGTCGTGGCCAAGGTGATCGGCGGCTCGCTGCGCCATGTCGACCTGCTCGCGCGCTTCGGCGGCGAGGAGTTCATCGTCTTCCTGCCGCACACCGACAACTTCGGCGCGCTCGACGTCGCCGAGCGCATCCGCAGCCGCGTGCAAGCCACGCAGATCACCTGGCAGGGCCGGCAGATCGCGATGACGGTCAGCATCGGCGTCGCGCCGATCCGCCGCGAGCTGCCGTCGCTGGACTGGATGATCCACGAGGCCGACACCGCGCTCTACGCCGCGAAGACCGCCGGCCGCAACTGCGTGCGTACGCTCGAGTTCTCGAGCAACATGAACGACCCGACGACGCGTTCTTTCAAGGCTTGAGGGATGAAGATCCGCGAAGTCGCCCGCGGCCTGCAGTTCCCCGAAGGCCCGATCGCCATGGACGACGGCTCGGTGCTGCTGGTCGAGATCGCGCGCGGCACGTTGAGCCGCGTCACGCCCGACGGCCGCATCCACGTCGTCGCCGATCTGGGCGGCGGGCCGAACGGTGCGGCGATAGGCCCCGACGGCGCGGTCTATGTCTGCAACAACGGCGGCTTTCGCTGGGGCACCGAGATCGACGGCACGTTCCGCCCGATCGGCCAGGCCGAGAACTATTCGGGCGGGCGCATCGAACGCGTGGACCTGAACACCGGCCGCTTCGATCGGCTCTACGACACCGTCGACGGCCTTGGCCTGCGCGGGCCGAACGACATCGTGTTCGACGCGCACGGCGGCTTCTACTTCACCGATCTCGGCAAGGTGCGCGAAACCGAGATCGACCGCGGCGGCGTCTTCTACGGCCGGCCCGACGGCAGCGCGGCACATGCGATCGCGCGCCCGGTGATGACGCCCAACGGCATCGGCCTGTCGCCCGACGGGCAGACGCTGTACTACGCCGAGACCGAAGGCGCGCGCGTCTGGGCCTACGACATCGCGGCGCCCGGCCAGGTGCGCAAGTTGCCGTGGCCGTCGTTGAACGGTGCGCGCATGGTCACGGCGTCGCCCGGCGGGCACTGGCAGCGCTTCGATTCGATGGCGATCGATGCGTTCGGCAACCTGTGCGTCGCGACGCTGCTGCACGGCGGCATCAGCATCGTCTCGCCCGATGGCGGCGCGACCCACCACGTGCCGCTGCCGGACCGCTTCACGACCAACCTGTGCTTCGGCGGGCGCGATCGACGCACCGCATTCGTCACGCTGTCGGGCAGCGGCCGGCTGGTCGCGATCGACGACTGGCCGGTGCCGGGGCTGAAGCTGAACTACGAAGCCTGAGCCACGGCACGCGGCGTCGACGCAGTCGTCCTCAGCGTGCCTGCGCGCGAGTCAGCAGATAGTCCTGGTGCACCTGGTTGTCCGCGTAGTACGGCGCGGTCAACGCCTCGAACTCGGCGCGCACCGATGCAAGCTTCTGCGGCTCGCCGGCCAGGCTCTCGACCAGCTTCTGCATCGGCCCGACCGAACGCTCCATGAACTCGAGGTAGTGCGCGATGCTGAGCGCCGGAAACAGCAGCGTGCCGCGCGCGTAGAACGGCGCCTCGAAGCGATCGCCCAACCGCTCGGCGATGAGGCCCGGATTGCCCCACTGCGGCGGCGGTGCGGCCCCCGGCGGAGGCGGCG
>DATEFR010000703.1:0-6601 GCA_035280545.1 Burkholderiaceae bacterium
GCACGCCGGCCAGCATCACCAA
The DNA here is from genome assembly GCA_035280545.1 of Burkholderiaceae bacterium. Taxonomy (GTDB): domain Bacteria; phylum Pseudomonadota; class Gammaproteobacteria; order Burkholderiales; family Burkholderiaceae_C; genus DATCSE01. The sequence goes on from DATEFR010000703.1 coordinate 23, forward strand.
TGCCTGCGTCGCCGGGAAATAACACGACGGCTCGATGGACCCGGCAATGTCCGCGAGCAGCGCGGCCGCACGCTCGAGCTGGCCGTCCAGCAGCGCGATCATCGCGGTACTGAAGGCGCGGTTCTTCGCGGCCGGCGCCTGCCACTCGAGCGGGTTCGCGACAGCCCGCAGCTCGACATCGAGCGCGCGCAGCCGCACACCATCGTTCAGCAGCCAGCAGGCGCGGATGTGGTTGAAGATCACCTCGTACGCGTGGGTCTGCCGATTCCCCGGCGACGATTCGTGTTTCAGGTCGTGCTCGCAGGCGTCGGCCGCGGCGTGGCTCGCGAGCGCGTCACCCCGCAGCGCGTGCAGCACGGTGTTGACCATGTCGCTCTCGGTCTTGACGCTGCGCGGCGAGCCTAGCCAGCGGCAGTCTTCGTCGGCGCGACCGAGCTGCTCGAACGCCCGGTCGAGCTCGCCGCGCTCGAAGGCGCGCACCGCGCGCGAGTACAGAACGCCGGCGCGCAGATGGCTGGGCACATCGCCGTTGACCGACAGCGCGATGCGATCGAAACGCTCGGCCAGCGGCGCGAGCCCCGGCAGGCCCGTCAGCAGGCTGTGGAAGAAGCACAGGGTCCAGACGTCCGGGTCGGGCACGCGCTCGAGCGCATCCAGCATCTCGCCGAACCGTGGCGCGACGTTGGCCGTGCGCATGGTCGCGTACTCGATCCAGAGCAGGCCGAATGCGACGAAGGCACGCAACGCATCGTCCAGCGGCAGGCGGCGCAGCGCCGCGAGCTCGTGGGCCGCCTCGTCCAGGCGACCCACGCTCTGGATCATGATGCTGTGGTAGGTGCGCGAGTGCCAGGCGTCGCGCTCGCGCCCGTCGCGCAGGAAGCCGGCGGTGGCGCGTTCGAACGAGACGGCGGTGCGGTCGAAGTCGAACTCGATGAAGCCGGCGATGCCGTGCAGCATGTGCAGGTCGGGCCGGCGATCGAGCTGCTCGGCCGGCAGCATCGCCAGCACCCGCGCGAAGGCGTTGCGGCCCATCCCGATCAACTGCATGCCGTGACGCATGATCATTCCGGCGGCCGCATCCCAGTCGCCGGCACGGGCCAGGAAACCGATCGCGCGCACCACGTCCGGCTCGCCGGCCGCGGCGCGGCGCAGCAGTTCGGCGAGTTCGCCGGGGTGGTCGCGTTGCAGTCGGTCGTCGAGGAAGTCGCGGAACAGGTCGTGCAACCGCAGCGTCAGCTCGTCGGCATCGAGCACGCTGACGAACAGGCCGCGGCGCTCGACCTGCTCGAGCAGCGATCCGGCATCGGGACGCTCGCTGACCTGGGCGCAACGGGCCGCCGTCAGCTCGGGCAGGATCGCGCAGCGCAGCAGGAAGTCGCGCAGCTCGGCGGGCATGTCGGCCAGCACCTCGGTCGCGAGGTAGTCGAACAGGTGGCGCTGCGTCAGCGCGGCATTGCGCGGCGCGCCGCTGCGCACGCCCGCGCCTGCGCGCACCGAAAGGCTCAGGCGCAACCCGGCGGCCCAGCCGTCGGTGCGCGCGAGCAGCTCGCGCACGCCGGGCGTGCCGGGCGGCGCATCGGTCAGCAACGCGGCGACGTCGGCCTCGCTGAAGCGCAGGTCGTACTGCCGGAACTCGGTGACCTCGCCGGCCGCGCGCCAGCGGGCCAGCGCGAGCGGCGGCTCGACCCGGCTCGCGATCGCGACGGCCCAGCGCGCCGGCAGCCGGTCCAGCACCAGCTGCAGCAGCTCGAACACCTGGCGATCGGCGATGCGATGGGCATCGTCGATCACGATGAGGCCGCGCTCGACTTCGCTGGACGCGAGCGCGTTGACGAGCTCGCCGGCGACGTCGCGCAGCCCGCGCTCGGCCAGCGCGAGCGTTGCCAACGCCTCGGGCGCGACACGCCACGGCAGGTCGTGCGGCTCGAGCGCCGCGGTCAGGCACGCGAGGAAGCGCTGCAACTGGTCGTCCTCGTCGGCCGAGACCCAGGCAAGCGCGCAGCCGTCGGGCAGCAGGCGGATCTGTCGTGTCAGCGCCGCGGTCTTGCCGAAGCCGGCCGGCGCCAGCAGCAGCGTCAGCCGGCTGTACTGCAGCGCGGCGGCCAGCGAGCGCTCGAGTTCCGGCCGCTCGACCAGACCGGCGCGCGGCCGCGGCGGCTGGATCTTGGCAAGTGCGAACGTGGGCAGCGGCGACGCTTGCATCGCGCGCATTCTGCCGCAGCCTCGACACGCCGCAACGCGGGTCCCCGCAGTCGAATGGCTCCTTCAGGCGATGCGCCGCGGCGGCACTATCCCGACACTGACGGTCCATGTACATCGTCCAGCACCTGCACCCCATCGGCGGCCGCGGCGAACGCGCGCTGGCCGTTGCCGGCCCCGGCCAGGGCCAGACGCGCTTCGAAGTCTGGCTGGGCTCGCTGGCTCCAGGCGAGCACGGCACGTTGTCGCGGCACGAGGGCGAGCTGGTCGTGCTGGTGCTGGCGGGCAGCGGCAAGCTGGTCGTCGATGGCGGGCCGCAGCGCTTCATCGCGCCGTGCACGCTGCTGATCCCGCCCGGCTCGAGCTTCGAGATCGTCAACAACGGGACGGTGCTGCTGCAGCTGGTGTCGGTGTTCAGCGCGGCACCGGTGCCGCTGGCCGCGACCACCCCGGCCGCGGATGGCCCACCGCGCTAGACGGCGATGGCTCCTTCGGGCGATGCCGCCGAAGCGCCCGAACGGAACACTGACGACCCATGCCGACGCCGAGTCGTGCATCGCAACCCACCCGATCCACATTCACCGAGGACCTAGCCATGACCACCGAAACCCTCATCGACCGCGAGCTCACGACCCAGGCCGCTGCTGCACCGGCCAGCACCGCCCCGGCCGCACCGCGCTTCGACATGTATGTCTCGATCCACAAGGCGCTGCGCAGCCTCATGTGCGACACGCTGCTGCGTGCCGGCCGCATGGACGTGCACGATCCGGCCGACCTCGCCGCGGCGCTGGAGCAGATCGACACGCTGCTGACCTCCTGCCTGGATCACATCGACCACGAGAACACCTTCGTGCACACCGCGATCGAGGCGCGCCGCCCGGCTGGCGCCCGGCACACGGCCGACGACCACATCGGCCACCTCGAGAGCATCGCCGCACTGCGCGGCGACGTCGCGGCGCTGCGCGTCGCGACGCCTTCGTCGCGCTCGACGCTGGCGCACAAGCTCTATCACCACCTCGCGTTGTTCGTCGCCGAGAACTTCCAGCACATGCACGTCGAGGAGACGGCCAACAACGCGGCACTGTGGGCGCTGTACAGCGACGCCGAGCTGATCGAGATCCACGACCGGCTGCTCGCGACCATCCCGCCGGCCAAGGAGCTGCAGATCATGCGCTGGATGATCCCCGCCTCCAGCCCGATGGAGCGCGCGATCGTCCTGGGCCACGTGAAGACGATGACGCCGCCGGAGGCCTTTCTGGGCGTGCTGGCAGTCGTGCGCCCGCACCTGGACGATATCGGCTGGACCAAGCTGGCACCTGCTCTCGGGGTTCCGGTGCTGACGTTCCCGGCGCGATGATGGAGCGGCGCACGGCACGCAGCCCACGAGCAGGAGGCCCACGATGAATCGCTGGATCAAGTACGGCGCGCTGCCGGTGCTGGGACTGGTCGCGCTGGCCGCGGTGACCCTGGTCGCCGGCGTGCAGCTGGCCGATCGCAAGATGAACCGTCATGTCGACGTGAAGATCGCGCCGCTGGCCGTGCCGGTCGCCGATGGCGACGCCGACCGGGTTGCCCGTGGCCGCTACATCTTCATGTCGCGCGGCTGCACCGAGTGCCACGGCGTCGACGGCGCCGGCAAGACCTTCGTCGACGACGGCAAAGGCCTGCGCGTGCATGCGCCGAACATCACGCCCGGACCCGGCAACGTGGTCGCCGCGTACAAGACCGACGACTGGGCCCGCACGATACGCCACGGCGTCAAGCCCGACGGCAGGCCCACGATCGTGATGCCCAGCGAGGACTACGCCCGCATGAACGACGCCGACCTTGCCGCGCTGATCGCGTTCCTGCGCCAGATGCCGGCCGTCGCGGGCGAAGGCGCGAGCGTGCAGTTCCCGGCGCCGGTCCGGGCGCTGTACGCGTTCGGCGTGATCAAGGACTCGGCCGAGCGCATCGACCATACGCTGCCGCCGCCGCCCTCGGTGCCGGACGCACCGACCGCGGCGCACGGCGCCTACCTGGTCAACGCATGCATCGGCTGCCACGGCGCAACGCTGTCCGGCGGACGCATCCCCGGCGCACCGCCGGACTGGCCGGCCGCCGCGAACCTGACCCCCGGCGCCGGCAGTGCGATGCTGCGCTACGAGTCGGCCGAAGCGTTCCGCGCGATGCTGCGCACCGGCAAGCGGCCCGACGGCAGCGCGGTCAGCCCGGTGATGCCGTTCACGGCGTTGAAGGAGATGAACGACGTCGACGTGCAGGCGCTGTTCCTGCATCTGAAGTCGCTGGGACCGATCGCCGCTGGCAATCGCTGAACAGCTCCCTCTCCCTCTGGGAGAGGGCTGGGGTGAGGGCCAACGCGTTGCGCATACGTTGCGAGTTGGCGCTCCTCGCTGGCCCTCACCCTGACCCTCTCCCAGAGGGAGAGGGGATAAGACTGCCGCCATCGACATGCAGCACACGCTGCGGATACGGGATCTGCACGCCTTGCGCGTTCAGCACCGCGAGCACCGCGAGGTTGACATCCGAGCGCACGCTGCCTTGGCCGTTTTCGGGGTCGAGGATCCAGAACAGGACCGTCAGCGTCATGCCGTCGGCGCCGAACTCGCTGAGCTGGATGGCCGGCCCCGGGTCGCTCAGCACCCGCGGCACCTCGCGCAACGCCGCTTCGAGCCGCGGCCGCAGCGCGATGACATCGGTGCCGTAGGCCACCTGCACCTGCGTCTGCAGCAGCACCTTGGGGTCGGCGAGCGACGAGTTCTCGACCCGCTGCGTGATCAGCATCTCGTTCGGCACGATCGATTCGCGGCCGTTCAGCGCGCGGATCACGGTATAGCGGGTGCGGATGTCGGTGATGCGGCCCTCGAAGCCGTCGACCTTGACCATGTCGCCGATGCGCAGGCTGCGCTCGGCGAGCACGACGAAACCGCTGATGTAGTTCGACGCGATCTTCTGCAGCCCGAAACCCAGCCCGACCCCGATCGCACCGCCCAGCACCGACAGCGCGGTCAGGTCGATGCCGGCCGCCGACAGCGCGAACAGCACGCCGACGAACAGCAGCAGCGTGCGCACGATGGTCGCGACCATCTTGCGCACCGACAACGTGTTGCCGCTGCCGTGCAGCAGCTGCTTCTCGATGCCGGCCGAGATCCACAGCGCAAGCACGAGCACGATGCCGGCCGACAGTGTGCCCTCGATGACGTTGCGCAGCGTGATCTGCGCGTTGCCGATCTTCCACTGCACCTCGGCCATCGCGTCCATCACGAGCGGCAGCACGCCGCTGATCCACAGGATCACCGCGATCCACGCGAGCCACGAGACGCTGCGCTCGACGATGCGCACGCCGCGCACGTTCGGGAACGTCGCGCCCAGCACGCGCACGGTGCTGCGGATCACGACCAGCGAGATCAGCACCGGCAGCGCGACCTTGAACACCGCCGGCTTGATCGCACCGGCCAGCAGCAGCTTGGCCGCATAAGCGAGCACCAGCGCGAGCACCGGGAAGAACACGCCGTCGACGATGCGCCGGCCGAACCAGATCGACGCCACCGGCGCATCGCGGCCGCGCAGCAGCCGCACCAGCCCCCAGGCCACGAACAAGCAGCCGGCGAGCACGCCGAGCTCGACCAGCGCGCTGGTCTGCGTCAGCGCCCCGGCCAGCTCCTTCAGCTCATCCGCATTCAACGGCCGCGTGACGACCACGCGTCAGATTCCGGCGAGCGCGCGCACATGCGCGGCAACGCTGCGTGCCAGCGCACCGAGGTTGTAGCCGCCCTCGAGGCACGAGACGATGCGCCCCCGGGCGTGGCGCTGGGCCACCTCCTTGATGCGCAGCGTGATCCATTCGTAGTCCGCCTCGACCAGGCCGAGCTGGCCGAGGTCGTCGTCGCGGTGCGCATCGAAGCCGGCCGAGACGAAGATCATCTGCGGCTTGAACGCCTCGAGTCGCGGCATCCAGTGGGTTTCGATCATCTCGCGCACTTCGGCGCCGCGCGTGTACGGCGGCACCGGCAGGTTCACCATGTTGTCGCCCAGCGGCGAGGTGCCGCTGTAGGGATACAGCGGGTTCTGGAAGAAGCTGACCATCAGCACGCGCTCGTCGTTGGCGATGATGTCTTCGGTCCCGTTGCCGTGGTGCACGTCGAAGTCGACGATCGCGACACGCTCGAGCCCGCGCACATCGAGCGCATGGCGCGCCGCGACCGCGACGTTGTTGATGAAGCAAAAGCCCATGGCCTGGCCGCGTGTCGCGTGGTGGCCGGGCGGGCGGACCGCGCAGAACGCGTTCTCGGCCTCGCCGTCGAGCACCGCGTCGGTCGCCGCCACCGCGGCGCCGGCGGCACGCTGCACCGCGCGCCAGGTGCCGGGGCAGGCGGCGGT
>DATEFR010000704.1:0-5072 GCA_035280545.1 Burkholderiaceae bacterium
AATGACTTGCCGCCGGCGAACAGCGGCAGCCCGGGCCAGCGGCGCTGCGCTTCGGTCACCGCGGCGCGCACCGCGGCATGCGCCACGCGCGGCGGGTCGGGCCGCTTCGAGCCGTTTTCCATGTAGGCGAACTGGTAGCGCAAGGTCGCGATGCCGCGAGCGGCCAGACCTTGCGCGACGTCTTCCATGAAGCGGTGCGTCATGCCGGCCCCGGCGCCGTGCGCGAACACATACCCGGCGCTCGGCTGCGGCGGGGTGGTCAGCAGAGCCGAGACGGTTTGCGTCTGGCCGACCTCGATGCGCAGCGGCATCGTCGTCGTCTCGGCACGGGCCGTCGTCGTGCTCATCGTCTCGACACCGACCGTTCAGAGCTGCGCCAGCGTCAGCGGGTCGCGCTCGCCGGCGTAGAAGGCATCGAGCACCTGCCCGAACACGGGCGCCTGCGCGCCGGCGATGGCCTCGAACAGCGTCATGCACGAGCGCAGCTTCATTGCGTCGATCGCACCGAAGATCTGCTGCGCACTGTGCCGCTGCGCATGCCGGGCGACCCGCGTGCTGCAGTCGACGAGGCGAGGCCCGAGCAGCGCATGCTGCCAGTACGCCTCGGCCTCGGCGCGCGCGGCGAGCCCGTAGTGCAACGCGGTGGCGCTGCGGCCCAGCGCGCGCAGCTGCGGGAACACGAACCACATCCAGTGGCTGGTCTTCGCGCCGGCGTCGAGCTCGGCGCAGACCTGCGCGTAGACCGGGTCCTGCGCCTCGACGAAGCGCTGCAGGTCGAAGGGGTCGGCACGGGTGTGGGCGGTCATCGTGGGTGCGGCCGTACGGTGGGGCGCCAGCGGCGCGTGACAAGTCATCCCTAAAGAAGAGGACGCGGCGATGTCGATTCTGCGCCGTCTGCTTCGTCATAGGGATGTGCAGTCCGCTGAATCCGCGCGAACCTCATACCGACCTGGAGTGACCGATATGTTCTGCGATCCTGTGAACCGCTTGCCCCGCCTGGTGACGACGCTGGTCATGGCCGGCGCACTGCTGGCCTCCCTCGCGCTCGTGATGTCCGGCTCCGCCGTCGCGGCACCGGCCACCGAGCCATGGGTCCTCGCCTACATCACGGCACCCAACGACCACGGCACGAACTCGTTCTGCCCGTAGCCGTGGATCTCGCTCTTGGTCTTGTCGCCTGATGCGGTGCGCAGCATCAGCCGGAAGATGCGCTCGCCCATCTGGTCGATGTTCGCGCTGCCGTCGATCACCTCGCCGCAGTTGATGTCGATGTCGTCCTCCTGCTTCAGCCACAGCGCGGTGTTGGTGGCGAGCTTCAGCGACGGCGACGGCGCGCAGCCATACGCCGAGCCGCGGCCGGTCGTGAAGCAGATCAGGTTCGCGCCGCCGGCGACCTGGCCGGTCGCGCTGACCGGGTCGTAGCCGGGCGTGTCCATGAACACCAGGCCCTTGCTCGTGACGGCTTGCGCGTACTCGAACACATCGGTCAGGTTGGTCGTGCCGCTCTTGGCGATCGCGCCCAGGCTCTTCTCGAGGATGGTCGTCAGCCCGCCGGCCTTGTTGCCGGCCGACGGGTTGTTGTCCATCTCCTGGTCGTTGCGCGCGGTGTAGCGTTCCCACCAGCGGATGCGCTGGATCAGCTTGTCGGCCACCGCGGGGCTGACCGCGCGCCGCGTCAGCAGGTGTTCGCCGCCGTAGATCTCCGGCGTCTCCGAGAGGATCGCGGTGCCGCCGTGGCGCACCAGCCGGTCGACCGCCGCGCCCAGCGCCGGGTTCGCGCTGATGCCCGAATAGCCGTCCGAGCCGCCGCACTGCAGCCCGACCGTGATGTGGCTCGCGCTGACCGGCTCGCGCCGCACCTGGTTGGCTTCGGCGAGCAGCCACTGCACCAGCTCGACGCCGTGCGCGACCGTCTTCGCGGTGCCGCCGGTGTCCTGGATGTTGAAGGTATGGAACTGGGTCGAGGTGCTGAGGCTTTCCTGCTCCATCAGCCCGGAGATCTGGTTGGTCTCGCAGCCCAGGCCGACGACCAGGATCGCCGCGAAGTTCGGGTGTCGCGCGTACCCGCCCAGCGTGCGCCGCAGCACCTGCAGCGGCTCGCCGACGCTGTCGGTCGCGCAGCCGGCACCGTGGGTCAGCGCGACCACGCCGTCGACGTTCGGGTACGCGGCCAGCGCCTCGGGGTGGACGTCGCGGCGGAAGCGGTCGGCGATCGCACGCGCGACGGTCGCCGAGCAGTTCACCGAGGTCAGGATGCCGATGTAGTTGCGCGTGGCGATGCGGCCGTCGGGCCGCCGGATGCCCATGAACGTGGCCGGCTGATCGACATACCGGGTCGGGTGCGTGTCGCTGCTGGCCGCGTAGTCGCGCGCGAAGCTCGCGAACTCGAGGTTGTGCGTGTGCACGTGCTGGCCCGGCGCGATCGCCTGCTTCGCGGTGCCGATGATCTGGTTGTAGCGCCGCACCGGTGCGCCCTGCGCGATCGCGCGCACCGCCACCTTGTGGCCGGGCGGGATCAGCCCGGCCACCGTGATGCCCTCGCTCGCGATAGCCGTGCCGCCGACGAGCTGCTGGCGCGCGATCACGACATCGTCGGCGGGGTGGATGCGGATGACGAGGGGATCGTTCGATGTGGACATGGTGCTTGGTGAGGCGATTTTTGGACGCAAAGGCGCAAAGGGGCGCGAAGACGCAAAGCGAAACCTGTCTTTCTTGGCGCCTTTGCGTTCCTTCGCGCCTTTGCGTCCAAGAAACCTTACGAGTCGAGCATCACTCGTCGATGAGCGCCGGGTCCCACGCGTAGACCTTCTGCTGCTGCTCGCCCAGCCCGTCGATCCCGAGGCGGATCGTGTCGCCGGCCTTCAGGTAGACCGGGTTCGGCTTCTTGCCCATGCCGACGCCGGGCGGCGTGCCGGTCGAGATCAGGTCGCCGGGGTACAGGGTCATGAAGCGGCTGATGTAGCTCACGAGCTGGGCCACGCCGAAGATCATGGTCTTCGTGTTGCCGGTCTGCATGCGCTGACCGTTCACGTCCAGCCACATGCCCAGGGCCTGCGGGTCGGGCACCTCGTCGGCGGTCACCATCCACGGGCCGACCGGGCCGAACGTGTCGCAGCCCTTGCCCTTGTCCCAGGTGCCGCCGCGTTCGATCTGGTACTCGCGCTCGGACACGTCGTTGATGACGCAGTAGCCGGCCACGTGCTTCAGCGCATCCGCCTCGCTGACATAACGCGCCTTGGTGCCGATCACCACGCCCAGCTCGACCTCCCAGTCGCCCTTGACCGAGCCTTGCGGCAGCACGACGGCATCGTTGCAGCCGACCAGGCACGACAGTGTCTTCGTGAACAGCACCGGTTCGGCCGGCACCGGCAGGTTGGACTCGGCCGCGTGGTCGGCGTAGTTCAGGCCGACGCAGAGGAATTTGCCCATGCCGGTCCACGGCGGTGCGATGCGGCCCGGGTTCTCGACCACCGGCAGCGCCGTCGGGTTGATGTCGCGCAGGCGCTGCAGGCCGTGCGTGGTCAAGGTCTGCGCGGTGATGTCGAGCAGCTCGCCGGACAGATCGCGCACCACGCCTTGCGCATCGAGCAGCGCCGGCTTCTCCGCGCCCTTGGCGCCGTACCGCATCAGTTTCATATCGCTTGTTCCTTGGTGGGTTGCTGAATCAATTCGACCATCCGCCGTCGATGACCTGCGCGGTGCCGGTCGTGAACGCCGATTCGTCGGATGCGAGGTACACCGCGAGCGCCGCGATCTCGGCGGTGGTGCCCACGCGCCCCATCGGCTGGCGCGCGATGAACGCGGCCTCGACCTGTTCGACCGCCTGCCCGCTCGCCTTGGCTTGCGCCGCGATGCGCTCGCGCAGGCTGGGCGACTCTACGGTACCCGGGCAGATCGCGTTGCAGCGGATTCCGCGGGTGATGTAGTCCGCGGCGACCGCCTTCGTCATGCCGATCACCGCGGCCTTGGTCGCGCCGTAGACGAAGCGGTTCGGCGCGCCCTTGATGCTGCCGGCCACCGACGCGACGTTGATGATCGAGCCGCGGCCGCGCTCCAGCATCGGCGGGATGAACGCGCGCATCATCCGGTACATCGCGCGCACGTTCAGGTCGATCGAGAAGTCGAATGCGACCTCGTCGCAGTCGAGGATGGTGCCGGCGTGCACGTAGCCGGCGCCGTTGAACAGCACCTCGACCGGGCCTTTCGCGGTGGCCGCGGCGCACGCGGCGATCACCGCGTTCGCATCGGTGACGTCCAGGCGCCGGGTTTCGCAGCCGGTCGCCTTCGCGAGATCGGCGAGCAAGGCCTCGTTGATGTCGGTCGCGATCACGCGCGCGCCTTCGCGAACGAACGCCTCGGCCGTCGCGCGGCCGATGCCCTGGCCTGCGGCGGTGACGAATGCGGTCTTGCCCTTCAAACGATCTGTCATCGAGTTCTCCTTCACTTCAGTCAAGCGGTCGCCGCGGATCCGGCTTTGCCGGGCCGCCAGCGGCGCCCCCTTGAGGGGGAGCGGCGAAGCCGCTACGGGGGTGGTTCATTTCAGCATGCCCATCACTTGCGGCAGCCACAGCGTGATCGCCGGAACGTAGGTGATCGCAACGAGTGCGAGCAGCAGCGGCACCAGCCACGGCAGGATCGCGACCGTCGTGCGTTCGACCGACAGCCGCGAGATCCGCGCCAGCACGAACAGCACCATCCCGAGCGGCGGATGCAGCAGGCCGATCATCAGGTTCAGCGTCATGATCAGTCCGAAGTGGATCGGATCGATGCCGAGTTTGGTGACGATAGGCAACAGGATCGGCACCAGGATCGTGATCGCCGCGATCGTGTCGATGAAGCAGCCGACGAACAGGATCAGCAGGTTCGCGAGCAGCAGGAACACCCACTTGTTGCTCGTGATCGAGAGGATCCCGTCGGCCAGCGCCTGGGCCGCCTGCGTGGTCGTCAGCAGCCAGGCGAAGATCGACGCGGCCGTCACGATGAACAGCACCGACGCGGTGGTCTCGATGGTGTCGAAGGTCGCCTTGGCGAGCGTCTTCATCGTCATCGAGCGGTAGCGCACCAGGCCGAGG
>DATEFR010000705.1:0-6378 GCA_035280545.1 Burkholderiaceae bacterium
GGCATCGTCGGGTTGGTCGACGACGGCAGCACGTTCGACAAGCCCGCGCACTTGATGATGTCCGGCGCATGGCCGCCGCCGGCGCCTTCGGTGTGGAAGGTCGCGATCGCGCGGCCCTTGAACGCGGCGATCGTGTCCTCGACGAAGCCCGATTCGTTCAGCGTGTCGGTGTGGATCGTGACCTGCACGTCGTGCTTGTCGGCCACGCTCAGGCAGTTGTCGATCGCCGCCGGCGTCGTGCCCCAGTCCTCGTGCAGCTTCAGGCCGTAGGCACCGGCCTCGACCTGCTCGTCGAGCGCGCGCGGCAGCGAGGCGTTGCCCTTGCCCTGGAAGCCCAGGTTCATCGGGAACGACTCGGCCGCCTTCAGCATCGCGTGGATATGCCACGGCCCGGGCGTGCAGGTCGTCGCGAACGTGCCGGTCGCGGGACCGGTACCGCCGCCCAGCATCGTCGTGACGCCGCTCATCAGCGCCTCCTCGATCTGCTGCGGGCAGATGAAGTGGATGTGCGTGTCGATGCCGCCGGCGGTGACGATGTTGCCTTCGCCCGCGATGATCTCGGTGCCCGGCCCGATCACGATGTCCACGCCGGGCTGCACGTCCGGGTTGCCGGCCTTGCCGATGCGCGCGATCAGGCCGTTCTTGATCGCGATGTCGGCCTTGACGATGCCCCAGTGGTCGATGATCAGCGCATTCGTGATCACCGTGTCGGCGACCTCGGCCGCGAGCCGCTGGCTCTGGCCCATGCCGTCGCGTATGGTCTTGCCGCCGCCGAATTTCACCTCCTCGCCGTAGCCGCCGGCGGCCAGCGTGTAGTCCTTCTCGACCTCGACGACGAGGCCGGTGTCGGCGAGACGTACGCGGTCGCCCACCGTGGGACCGAACATTTCCGCGTAGGCGCGGCGTGGGATCGTGGCCATGTTCAGAGACTTCCTTGAATCAGGCCGCGAAAGCCATAGACCTTGCGGTCGCCGGCGAAGTCGACCAATTCGACGGTGCGCTGTTGCCCGGGTTCGAAGCGGACCGCGGTGCCTGAGGCGATGTTCAGCCGCATCCCGCGCGCGGCGGCGCGGTCGAAGCGCAGCGCGGCGTTGGTCTCGGCGAAGTGGTAGTGCGAGCCGACCTGGATCGGCCGGTCGCCGGTGTTCTCGACGACGACCGTGGCGGTGCGGCGGCCGGGGTTCAGCGGGAGATCAAGACCATCGGTCAGCAATTCGCCAGGGATCACGTGCGGCGCTCCATCATGCAATCGGTTGGTGCACGGTCACCAGCTTGGTGCCATCGGGGAAGGTCGCTTCCATCTGGATCTCGGGGATCAGCTCGGGCACGCCGTCCATCACGTCGGCGCGGGTCAGGATGGTCTTGCCTTCGCTCATCAGCGTCGCGACGCTCTTGCCGTCGCGGGCGCCTTCCATGATCGCGGCGCTGATCAGCGCGACCGCCTCCGGGTAGTTGAGCTTGAGCCCGCGCGCCTTGCGGCGTTCGGCGAGCAGGGCGGCGGTGAAGATCAGCAGCTTGTCTTTCTCGCGCGGGGTCAGTTCCATAGCGGTGCAAGCGATAGCAGGACGTATGCCACATCTTAGTGCTGGCATAGGCCTTGCCATCTGGGCACTCGATGAGTGCCGTGGCCACGCCGATTCCCGAGAGCCCCGAGCCGACGCGTGTCGGTCCGGCGATCGCGGCACGTGCCGACGGCGGCGAAGGCACCGAAGCGGTGCAGCGGGTCGTCAAGGTCCGGCGCGACTACAACAGCTGGGTCGCGCGCGAGACGATGGAGGACTATGCGCTGCGCTTCACGCCGCGCAGCTTTCGCAAGTGGTCCGAGCTGCGGGTCGCGAACACCGCGTTCGGCGCGGCCTCGTTCCTCGTGCTCGAGGCGGTCGGTGCGACGCTGCTGGTCGACTACGGCTTCACGAACGCGGCACTCGCGATCCTCGCGACCGGGCTGATCATCTTCCTCGCCGGGCTGCCGATCAGCATCTACGCGGCGCGCCACGGCGTCGACATGGACCTGCTGACCCGCGGCGCCGGCTTCGGCTACATCGGCTCGACGGTGACCTCGCTGATCTACGCGTCGTTCACGTTCATCTTCTTCGCGCTCGAGGCCGCGATCATGGCCTACGCGCTCGAGCTCGCGTTCGACATCCCGCCGGCCTGGGGCTATCTGCTGTGCGCGCTGGTCGTGATCCCGCTGGTCACGCACGGCGTCACGGTGATCAGCCGGCTGCAGGTGTGGACGCAGCCGCTGTGGATCGTGCTGCTGGTCGTGCCTTTCGTCTACGTGTTCCAGAAGAACCCGGGCGTGCTGGAAGGGCTGACGAACTATGCCGGCGGCAATGGGCAGGGCGCGCGTTTCGACCTGAACCTCTTCGGCGCCGCGATGACGGTGGGCATCGCGCTGATCACGCAGATGGGCGAGCAGGCCGACTACCTCCGGTTCATGCCGGAAAGAATCGACAAGGGCGCCGCCTGCGGCGCCCGTCCGAGCAACGCCTTTCGCTGGTGGGCCGGCGTGCTGATCGGCGGGCCGGGCTGGGTGGTTCTGGGGGTCGTCAAGATGTTGGGCGGCGCACTGCTCGCGTACCTCGCGATCAGCCATGCGGTGCCGGTCGATCGCGCGGTCGATCCGAACCAGATGTACCTCGCGGCCTACGAGTACGTGTTCCCGCGCGAGACCTGGGCGATCGCGGCGACCGCGCTGCTGGTCGTCGTCTCTCAGCTGAAGATCAACGTGACCAACGCGTATGCCGGCTCGCTGGCGTGGTCGAACTTCTTCGCGCGGCTCACGCACAGCCACCCGGGGCGCGTGGTCTGGGTCGTGTTCAACACGCTGATCGCGCTGATGCTGATGGAGCTGGACGTGTTCCAGGCGCTCGGCAAGGTGCTCGGGCTGTACTCGAACATCGCGATCAGCTGGATGATGGCGGTCGTCGCCGACCTCGTGATCAACAAGCCGCTCGGGCTGTCGCCGAAAGGAATCGAGTTCAAGCGCGCGCACCTGTACGACGTCAACCCGGTGGGCGTCGGGGCGATGGGGCTGGCGTCGCTGCTGTCGGTCGTCGCGTACCTGGGCGTGCTGGGGACGACCGCGCAGGCGTTCTCGGCGCTGATCGCGATGGTCACGGCGTTCGTCGCGGCGCCGTTGATTGCCTGGGGCACCGGCGGGCGCTACTACCTCGCGCGCCGACCGGCCGCCGCACCGGCGAGCGCGGCGAACGGCCTGCATGCGCTGCGCCAATGCACGATCTGCGAGCGCGAATACGAGGCCGACGACATGGCCTACTGCCCGGCCTACCTGGGCCACATCTGCTCGCTGTGCTGCTCGCTGGACGCGCGCTGCGACGACATGTGCAAGCCCGAGGCGAGCTGGTCCGCGCAGTGGCAGGCGAGTGCACGCAGACTGATCCCGGGGCCGCTGTGGACGCGATTGAACAGCGAGCTGGGCCGCTACCTGCTGCTGATGGCCGCGATCGTGCCGACGCTCGCGCTGCTGTTCTCCCTGATCTACCGGCACCAGGTGCAGCAGCTGATCGGCAGCGGCAGCGAGGTCAAGCTCGCTTCCGGCGTGCGGCAGATGATCCAGCACGGCATCGGCCTGGGCTACCTGCAGGTGTTCGCGGCATTGGTCGTCGTGACCGGCATCGTGACCTGGTGGCTGGTGCTGACGCACAAGAGCCGCCAGGTCGCGCAGGAGGAAAGCAACCGGCAGACGCTCGCGTTGAACGAAAACGCGCGCGCGCTCAGCGAGCAGGCGCGCGCGCTGCGCGACGAGATCGAATCGCACCGCCGCACCGACGAGGCGCTGCAGCTCGCGACCCGCCAGGCCGAGCAGGCGAAGCGGCAGGCCGATCTCGCGAACCAGGCGAAGAGCCGCTACATCTCGGCGATCAGCCACGAGCTGCGCACGCCGCTGAACAGCATCATCGGCTACGCGCAGTTGCTCGACGAGGACGAGGCGATGCCGGCGCACCGCAGGCAGGCGGTCAGCGTGATCCGGCGCGGCGGCGACCATTTGCTGAGCCTGATCGAAGGCACGCTGGACATCGCGCGCATCGAAGGCGGCAAGCTGACGCTGGACGTGAAGGCGATCGCGTTCCGCGAGATGCTGCAGCAGATCGTGCGGCTGTTCGAGCTGCAGGCCGCGGGCAAGGGCATCGTCTTCCGGCATGAGTTCGCCGGCGTGCCCGAGGGCGTGCGCTGCGACGAGAAGCGGCTGCGCCAGGCGCTGATCAACGTGCTGGGCAACGCGGTCAAGTTCACCGCGCAGGGCGAGGTGGTGCTGCGCGTGACCTATGCGCGCGAGATGGCGGTGTTCGAGGTCGAGGACACCGGCCCGGGCATCGCGCCCGACGAGATCGAGCAGATCTTCGAGCCGTTCTCGCGCGGCTCGGCGCGCGGCTCGCTCGCGGCCAGCGATGCGGCGGCCGGCGGCACCGGGCTGGGGCTGACGATCAGCAAGATGCTGGTCGACCTGATGGGCGGCGAGCTGACGGTGCGCAGCCGTCAGGCCGATGCGGCCGGCAATGCCCGCGGCAGCGGCTCGCTGTTCCGCATCCGCATGTTCCTGCCCGAGGTGCGGCTCGCGCCGGCCCACCAGCCGCCGCTGCTCGCGCGCACCGGCTACCGCGGCGTGCGGCGCAAGGTGCTGGTCGTCGACAACGAAGAGGTCGATCGCGGCCTGCTCGCGAACGTGCTGGGGCCGCTGGGCTTCGAGCTGCGCCAGGCCGCGTCGGGGCACGAGTGCCTGGCGCTGCTGCGCGAGTACCGGCCGGATGCGATCCTGATGGACCTCGCGATGCCCGGCATCGACGGCTGGGAGACGATACGCCGGCTGCGCGACCAGGACCTGAGCGATGCGCCGGTCGCGGTGGTCTCGGCCAACGCGTTCGACAAGGGGCTGGACAACGATGTCGGCATCACGCCGTCGGACTTCATCGTCAAGCCGGTGCGCATGGCCGAACTGCTCGACTGGCTGGGCCGCGCGCTCGCGCTCGACTGGGTCCTCGCGACGCAGGCGCCGGTGTCGGATACCGGCGCGACCCTGGGCGAAACGCACGGCGGCGACGCGGCCGTCGAGACCGCCACGGCGGCGGCCGAGTTCGTCTACCCCGCCGAGGACCGGCTGCTCGCGCTGGCCGAGATGGTCAACCTCGGCTACTTCCGCGGCATCGTCAAGCTGCTCGACAACATCGAGGCCGAGAGCCCCGAGTGCGCTGCGTTCGTCGCGCACATGCGCGGGCTCGCGCGTCAGTTCCAGCTCGATGCGATGACCGGACTCTTGCGAAAGGCACGCGATGAACGCTTCGTGGACTGAAGATCGCCCGGCGCACGCGCCGGTCGATGCGGCCACGGCCGCGCTCGACCGCAGCGCTGCCGACGTCGTGCTGATCGTCGACGACATCCCCGACAACCTCTCGGTGCTGCACGACGCGCTCGACGAAGCCGGCTACACGGTGCTGGTCGCCACCCACGGCGAAGCGGCGCTGCAGCGCGCGCTGCAGGCGCAGCCCGACATCGTGCTGCTCGACGCCGTGATGCCGGGGCTGGACGGCTTCGAGGTCGCGCGCCGCCTGAAGGCGCAGGCCGAGACCGCACACATCCCGATCGTCTTCATGACCGGGTTGACCGAGACCGAGCACGTGGTCGCCGCGTTCGAGGCCGGTGGTGTGGACTACGTGACCAAGCCGATCCGCCCGCGCGAGGTGCTCGCGCGCATCACCGCGCACATGCTGGGGGCGCGCGAACGCCGCCAGGCGCGCAACGCACTCGACGCGTTCGGGCATGCGACGCTCGCGATCCACATCGACGACGAGGGCGGCGCGCCGGGGATTCGGTCGCCGCGGCTGGTCTGGCAGACGCCGCTCGCGCGTACGCTGCTCGCGACCTACTTCGACGCGACCGCCGGCCAGGTTCCGGCCTCGGTGCTCGATTGGCTGCGCCAGCAATCGGCGCTCGCGGTGCAGGGCCGCGAGCCGCGCGCGTTGACGGTCGCGCACGGCGCGAAGCAACTGATGTTCTCGCTGCAGGAGCGCACCGGCGACGACGACTGGCTGATCGTGATGCGCGAGGTCTCGGACGCGGCGGTCATCGACGAAATGACCAAGGCGTTCAAGCTGACGATGCGCGAGGCCGAGGTGCTGTACTGGGTGGTCAAGGGCAAGACCAACCGCGACATCGGCGACATCCTGGGTTCGAGCCCGGCGACGGTGAAGAAGCACCTCGAGCGGGTGTATGTGAAGCTCGGTGTCGAGACGCGCACGGCGGCGGCGGGGCTCGCGACGAGCCGGCTGCGGGCGTTGAACCCCGGCATGTCCGTCTGAGCACCCTGTGACGAGCCCTTCGATACCTCAGGGCGAACGGTTTTCCATCATCCGTTCA
>DATEFR010000706.1:0-5036 GCA_035280545.1 Burkholderiaceae bacterium
CGACAAGTGGATCACGAGCGAGCTGCAGCGCGTCGAGGCCGCGGTCGAGCAGGGCTTCGCCGACTATCGGCTCGACAACGTCGCGAACGCGATCTACACGTTCGTGTGGGACGAGTACTGCGACTGGTACATCGAGATCGCCAAGGTACAGCTCGCGGTCGCGAAGGAGGCCGGCGACGAGGCCGCGCAGCGCGCGACCCGGCGCACGCTGATCCGCGTGCTCGAGACGGTGATGCGGCTGCTGCACCCGATCACGCCGTTCATCACCGCCGAGCTGTGGGAAGCGGTCGCGCCCGTGGCGGGCCGCAAGCCCGCCACTTCCGAATCCTCGGGCCGCAAGGCCGAAGGCGCGAGCATCGTGACCACGGCCTACCCGAAGGCGCAGCCCGACAAGATCGATGCCGATGCCGACGCCTGGGTCGCGCAGCTCAAGGGCATGGTCGGCACCTGCCGACGTCTGCGCAGCGAGATGGCGCTGTCACCCGACAAGCGCGTGCCGCTGTATGCGATCGGCGATGCGGCGTTCGTCGAGGCGGCGGCACCGCTGCTGAAGGCGCTCGCGAAGCTGTCGGATGTTCGCGTGTTCGACGACGAGGCGGCGTATGCGCAGGCGACGCGGCTTGCACCGGTGGTCGTGCACGGCCGGACGCGGCTCGCGCTGCATGTCGAGATCGACGTCGCGGCCGAGGCCGAGCGTCTGGGCAAGGAGATCGCGCGATTGCAGGGCGAGATCGCCAAGGCCAGCGCGAAGCTTGGCAACGAAAGCTTCGTGGCTCGGGCGCCGGCCGAGGTCGTGGCGCAGGAGAAGCAGCGCGTCGCCGAGTTCAGCGCTACTCTGGCGCGGCTGCAAGATCAATCGGCACGACTGGTGCCGTCGACTTGAACGCGCCGGCCGCCCCGGTGAGCGTGCCGCTGAGCAGCTCGTCGATGCGCCGCACCACGGCCCACGAGCTGCGCAGGCGCGATTCGCGCGTCGTGCTCGCGACGCGCGGCGTGATCTGCAGGTTCTCGACGCCGTAGAGCGGCCGGCCTTCGTCGAGTGCGCCGGGCTCGAGGCTGTCGAGCCAGGCGGCGGCGACGCGGCCGCTGTCCAGCACGCGGGCCAGCGCGGCCTCGTCGAACAGGCCCGAATGGCCGATGCTGACGATCACCTGGTTCGTCTTGCAGAACGGCAGGAAGCGCTCGCCCAGCAGCCCGTGGTAGCGGCTGAAGTAGTTGAGCAGCACGCAGACCGCATCCGACTGCTCGAGCAGCTCGCGCAGGCCCAGCGGCTTGACCTTCCAGCGCTCCCAGGCGCTGTCGGTCGCGTGCATCGCCGGGTCGTAGCCGACGACGTTCGAGCGGAACCCGGACAGCATCTGCGTCATCGTGCGCGCGGCCGGCGCCATGCCGATCAGCCCGACGGTCGCGCCGCCGAGCTCGCGGCCGACCAGCATGCCGTCGGATCCGACCACCGGCACGCGGCGCAGCAACGAGAGCAGCGCGCCGATCATGAACTCGGCCTCGGCTTCGGCGGTGGCGGTCAGGCTGCGCACGACCTCGACCCGGGCCCGCGCGCAGGCCTCCAGGTCGATGTTCTCGGCGCCGGCACTGACCCGGCCGACCGCGCGCAGCACCGGCGCGTAATGCAGCGCCTGCGAATCGATCGTGACGGCCGGCGGCACGATCATCGAGCGCACGTTGTACAAGGCCTGCCGGAATGCGCGCGGATCGAACGCCAGCTCGGGCGCGTAGCGCACCTGGTAGCGTGCGCTCAGCCACTCCATCACTTCCGCCTCGAGCGGCTCGATGATCAGCAGATCCATTCGCTTGAGGAGTCCGAGAGTTTTTATTGGACGTTGTCTGACGCGCGATCGAAGTGGGCCATGCCAGAATGAACCGTCATCCTCAACGATTGTAAGAAGATGTTAGTCACAAAGGCGATCTTTCCCGTGGCCGGTCTGGGCACCCGTTTTCTGCCCGCGACCAAGGCCCAGCCCAAAGAGATGCTCCCGGTGGTCGACAAACCCCTGATCCAGTACGCCGTCGAAGAGGCCTACGCCGCGGGGGTTCGCGAAATGATTTTCGTGACGGGCCGGCACAAGCGGCCTATCGAAGACCACTTTGACATGACCTTCGAGCTCGAGGTAGCCCTCGAACAGGCGGGTAAGCAGGAGTTGCTCGATGTGGTACGGACCGTCAAGCCCGACGACATGGAGTGCATCTACGTGCGCCAGGCGCAGGCTCTGGGCCTCGGTCACGCGGTCCTGTGCGCACAGCGGCTGATCGGCAACCAGCCGTTCGCGGTGCTGCTGGCCGACGACTTGATGGTCGGCGACACGCCCATCCTGAAGCAGATGGTCGATCAGTACAACGACTGGCGCGCGTCGATCATCGCCGTCCAGGAAGTGCCGGCCGAGCACACGCGCCGCTACGGCATCGTTGCCGGGACCTCGGTGAACGACCGCCTGATGGACGTGAGCCGCATCGTCGAGAAGCCCGCCCCGGCCGACGCGCCGTCGCGCCTGGGCGTGGCCGGCCGCTACATCCTGACGCCGGGCGTCTTCCACGAGATCATGAACCAGCAGCGCGGCGTCGGCGGCGAGATCCAGCTGACCGATGGCATCGCCGGGCTGCTGCGCCGCGAGAAAGTGTTTGCCTACAGTTACGAAGGTAAGCGCTACGACTGCGGCAGCAAGGAAGGCTTCCTGCAGGCCAATGTCGAGCTCGCGCTGCAGCACCCGGTGCTGGGCGCGGGCTTCCGCGACTACCTGAGAACGGTCGAAATCTAGCGCCTGCGCAGGAAGTGAATGAACTCGTCGTTGCTCGTTTCCTGCTCGACGAGGTCATTGCCGGTCTGACGCGCAAAAGCCTGGAAGTCGCGCATCGAGCCGGGGTCGGTCGAGACGACTTTCAGGACCTCGCCGCTGCGCATTTCGGCCAGTGCCTTCTTGGCCTTCAGGATGGGCAGCGGGCAGTTCAGTCCGCGGGTGTCGAGTTCCTTCTGGGCGAGCATGGCCACAAGTCCTCCGTCGTCGATCGGCGATCGGCGATTCTAGGTCGCGGGTTGCGACGGCGGCCGCGGCGGCAGCTCCACCCATTGCGGCGTGTGGCCGCGCTCGGTCAGCCATTTGGCCAGCGCGTAGCCGGTGCCGGCGGGCCAGCATTTGATGTCCTGCGGCCGGAAGAGCTTGTACTCGGCCAGTTCGGGCGACAGCACGATCTCGCCGCGCGCGACCGCGTGATACGCGATGATCAGCTGGTTCATGCGCTGGAAATCGTAGACGCCGACGAGGTTCAGCTCGTCGACCACCAGGTTGGTCTCCTCGGCCACCTCGCGCGCGATGCCCTCCTCGGGCGTCTCGCCGGCTTCCATGAAGCCGGTGATCAGCGCGAACATGCGGTGCGTCCACGCCGCATTGCGCGCCAGCAGCACCATGCCGTCGCGGTCCGCGCACTCGACGATCGCGGCGAGCACCGGCGTCGGGTTGTTCCAGTGGGTCCAGGCGCAGGCCGGGCAGCGCAACCGCGCCTTCTCGCCGCCGTCTTCCTGCTGGGCCAGCAGCTGCAGCGCGGTGGCGCAGTTCGGACAGAAGTTGAACTGATGCGAGGCCATGGATTTCTCGCGCCCGGGCCTCAGGCGGGGAACACGCCGGTCGACAGATACCGGTCGCCGCGATCGCAGACGACGAACACGATGGTCGCGCCTTCGACCTGCTTCGCGACCTCGAGCGCGACCCACAGCGCACCGGCCGCCGAGATCCCGGCGAACAGGCCCTCCTCGCGGGCGAGGCGGCGCGCCATCTCTTCGGCGTCCGCCTGTTTCACGTAGATCATCTCGTCGATCCAGGTCGGGTCGTAGATCTTCGGCAGGTAGGCCTCGGGCCATTTGCGGATGCCGGGGATGCGCGAGCCCTCGCTGGGCTGCGCACCGATCACGCGGACCGCCTTGCTCTTCTCCTTCAGGAATTTCGACACGCCGGTGATCGTGCCGGTCGTGCCCATCGCGCTGACGAAATGCGTGATGCGGCCGTCGGTGTCGCGCCAGATCTCCGGACCGGTGGTTTCGTAGTGCACCCGCGGGTTGTCGGGGTTCGCGAACTGGTCGAGCACGCGGCCCTTGCCGTCGCGCTGCATCTGCTCGGCGAGGTCGCGCGCGTACTCCATGCCGCCGGAGCGCGGCGTCAGCACCAGCTCCGCGCCGAACGCCTTCATCGTCTGCGCGCGTTCGACCGACAGGTCCTCCGGCATGATCAGCAGCATGCGGTAGCCGCGGATCGCGGCGGCCATCGCGAGCGCGATGCCGGTGTTGCCGGACGTCGCTTCGATCAGCGTGTCGCCCGGCTTGATGTCGCCGCGCTCCTCGGCGCGCCGGATCATGCTGATCGCCGGGCGGTCCTTCACCGAGCCGGCCGGGTTGTTGCCCTCGAGCTTGCCGAGGATCACGTTGCCGCGCCGCTCGTTCTCGGCGCCGGGCAGGCGCTGCAGCCGCACGAGCGGCGTGTTGCCGATCGCGTCTTCGACACTCAGATAACGCGGAGAAGTCCGCTGTGTAGCCGATTCGCTCATGAACGCTCCTGGGCCCGCAATTTTCGCAAAGCGAGCCGACGCGCGCTCGAACGGGGTTGAAGCGGGACGGTCGGCAACAAGCTGGTGCCTCGGGTCGGAATCGAACCGACACTCCTTGCGGAACGGGATTTTGAGTCCCGCGCGTCTACCAATTTCGCCACCGAGGCTCGGGGGATGGAGGGCGAAATTCTGCCACACGGGACGCGCCGCTTAGACTCCAGGGCTTCGTTGCCGTCTCGAAAGCCCCGCGCATGCCGCCGCTCGCTCCCGTCACCCAGGCCTTGCTGCTGATCAACGTCGCCGCGTTCTGCATCGCCTATTTCTTCGGGCCCTGGTTCACCGGCGTGCTGTCGCTGTGGCCGGTCGGACATGGCTTCCTGCCGTGGCAGCTGGTGACCTACGCGTTCCTGCACGGCGGCGTGTTCCACCTGTTCTTCAACATGATGGGTCTGTGGATGTTCGGCTCGGAGGTCGACCGCGTCTGGGGC
>DATEFR010000707.1:0-3648 GCA_035280545.1 Burkholderiaceae bacterium
CGGCGACACGCCCTTCAGGTAGAAGGCCGACATCGCGACCGGCGGCGACAGGAACGCCGCCTGCAGGTTCACGAACACCAGCGTGCCGAACAGCAGCGGGTCGATCTGGAAGTGCGCGAGCAGCGGCAGGAAGATCGGCACGAAGATCACGATGATCTCGGTCCACTCCAGCGGCCAGCCGAGGACGAAGATGATCGCCTGCGCCAGGATCAGGAACTGCAGCGGCGACAGGTTCATGCCCACGACCCACTCCTCGACGATGCGCTGGCCGCCGAGGATCGCGAACACGGCCGAGAACAATGCCGATCCGACGAACAGCCAGCACACCATCGCGGTGGTCTTGGCCGACAGGAACACCGCCTCCTTGGTGCGCTTGAAGTCCAGCGTGCCGGCCTGCCAGGCCATCAGGAAAGCGCCGGCGGCGCCTATCGCCGCCGACTCGGTGGCCGTGGTGATGCCGAACAGGATCACGCCGAGCACGACGAAGGTCAGGATGCCCAGCGGCATCACCGACGACACCAGCATGCGCAGGATCTCGAACTGCTCGGCGTCCAGATGCCAGTAGTACAGCGCGAGCAGCGCCAGCGCGATCGCGCAGCTCAGCCAGAAGCCGGTGTAGAACGCGTCGGGCACGGCGGCGATGGGCGGTGCCACGGTCGGCTCGCCCAATGCCTGCAGGCCCTCCTCAGCCTTGCGCGGCGGCTCGGCGCCGGGCGGCTCCTGCAGGCTGGCGCCGGGTGGCTCCTGCAGACCCGCCCCGGGCGGTTCCTGGAGTCCCCCGGATGACGGCGGCTCCTGCAGCCCGCCGGAGGGCGCGACGGCAGGCTTGGGTGCCGCCTGCTGCGGGCGTTCGGTCGCGGCCGGTGCACTGCCTTGCTGCGAATAGATCGTGACGTACCACCAGGCCGAGCCCAGCGTCACGACGACCAGCAGCAACGGGCTCAGCGCCGTGACCAGGTGCCGCAGCAGGCGCCACCAGCTCGCCTCGATGGCGTCGCCCTGCACGCGCAGCGCCCGCGCCGGCGATGCCACGGCCATCAGCAGCGCCGGCAGCATGCGCGGCGAGTAGTTCGCGGCGATGTGCGCCACCCACGGCGTGATCGGGGCGCGTTGCTGTTCGGGCGGCAGCTTGGGTGCGACCTTGGGCTGGATCACGGCCCAGCCGACGACGTAGATCAGGTAGAGGAACGACAGGAAGAAGCCCGGGAACATCGCCGCGGCATACAGCTTGACGACCGACTGCCCCGCGACCGCGGCGTAGACGATGATCATCACCGACGGCGGGATCAGGATGCCCAGCGTGCCCCCGGCAGTGATCACGCCCGAGGCCAGGCGCACGTCGTAGCCGGCGTTGAGCATCGGCCGCATCGCGATCACGCCCATCAGCACGACGACCGCGCCGACCAGCCCGCTGGCGATGCCCCAGAAGGTGCAGATGATCAGCGTCGCCACCGCGAGCGAGCCCGGCACGCGGCGGAACGCCAGCTGCACGCTGTGGAACATCCGGTCGACCAGCGCGCCGCGTTCCATCACGTAGCCCATCAGCACGAACAGCGGGATCGACAGCAGCGTCTCGTTGGTCATCGCGCCGTAGGCGCGCTGCACCATCAGGTCGAAGATGCGGTTGGAGAGCCAGTGCTGCGACGGGTCGTAGAACGCGATGAAGCCGAAGAACATGCCCAGGCCCATCAGCGTGAACGCGGTCGGGAAGCCCAGCATGATCACGACCACGATCAGGCCCAGCATCGACAGGCCGAGGGCGGCGTTGCTCATCATGTCGAGGTCGTCCCCCCGGCGCCGCGCTGGCGTGCGGCCTCGTCGATTTCCTTGGCCTTCTCGATGATCTCGCGCCGCGCCGCCTCGTCGACATAGGTGCTGGCCGAGAGCTGCTCCTCGACCACGTCCATTTCTTCGGCGTCCTTCAGGCGCGGCGTCCATTCGCCGGTGCGCAGGCAGACGACGCAGCGGACGATCTCGGCCAGGCCCTGCAGCATCACGATCGCGCCGGCGATCGGGATCACGCACTTGAACGGGTAGAGCGGCAGCGGCGTCGCGTTGAAGGTCTGTTCGCGCATCGCCAGCGAGTCGTGGAAGTAGTCCCAGCCGGCCCAGGTCAGCGCGCCGATGCCGGGCAGGAAGAACACGATGTACAGCACCAGGTCCAGCGCGGCCTGGGTGCGCGGCTTCATGCTGCCGTAGAGGAAGTCGCCGCGCACATGGCCGTCCTGCGACAAGGTGTAGGCGCCGCACATCATGAACAGCGTGCCGTACATCATGTTGTTGACGTCGTAGATCCAGGCCGTCGGCGCGTTCAGCGCATAGCGCTTGAAGACCTCGGCGCTGACCACCAGCATCAGCGCCACGATCAGCCAGGCGAACGCCTTGCCGGTCCAGGTGCTGACGCGATCGGCGGTGTGCAGCAGGCGTTGGGTGTTCATCCGGAGCTCACGAGCACATGGAAGCGGCCCGCCGGGTTCGTCCCGGCGGGCCCGGCACGACCAGCACCCCCTCAGTTCTTCTTCGCGAAGTAGTGGTTCCAGGCCATCTTGAAGTCGACCAGGTAGTCGTTCTGCCACTGCCCCGCGCGTTGCGCATAGGCGCGCTGCGAGTCGAGCACCTTCTTGAACAGCGGGTTCTCGGCCGACTTCTTGGCCATCACCTTGTCCCACGAGTCGAGCTGGTTGCGCAGGATCGCGTCGGGCGTCTTGTAGAACGTGACGCCGGCCTTCTTCAGCTCGAGGTAGTCCTTGCTGTTGCGGTCTATCGCCTTCCAGCTCATGTCGGCGCTGGCCGCCTGCACGGCGTAGTCGATGACGTGCTTCAACTCCTGCGGCAGTGCGTTGTACTTGGCCTTGCCGAACAGGATCTCGAACTGCTCGGTGCTCTGGTGGAAGCTCTGCAGCATGCAGTTCTTCGCCACGTCGGGGAAGCCGAGCGCGCGGTCGGAGCTGGCGTTGTTGAACTCGGCCGCGTCGATCAGCCCGCGGTCGAGCGCCGGCACGATCTCGCTGCCGGGCAGCGGGTTCACGGCCGCGCCTTGCTCGGTGTAGATGTCGACCGCGAGGCCGACGGTGCGGAACTTGACCCCCTTCAGCTCCTCGACCCGCGCGACCGGCTTCTTGAACCAGCCGAACGGCTGGGTCGGCATCGGCCCGTACAGATAGGACACGACGTCCATGTTGATGGCCTTGTAGATCTCCTCGAGCAGCTCCTTGCCGCCGCCGTAGTAGTGCCAGGCGAGCAGCATGTTCGGGTCCATGCCGAAACCGGGGCCCGAGCCCCACAGCGCGAGCGCCGAGTTCTTGCCGTAGTGATAGGCGACGACGCCGTGGCCGCCGTCCAGCGTGCCCTTGTTGACCGCCTCGAGCAGCTGGAACGCCGGCACCACCGCGCCGGAAGGCAGGACCTCGATCTTCAACCGGCCGCCGGCCATGTCGTTGACCTTCTTGGCGAAGTCCTGCGCGTACTCGTGGAAGATGTCCTTGGTCGGCCAGGTGCTCTGGAAGCGCAGGCTCGTGGTCTGGGCGCGCGAAACGAGCGGTGCGGCGAGCGCGCTGCCGGTGCCCGCCGCGACGGCGGCGTTGCGCAGGAAACGCCGGCGCGGGGTGGTGCCAGAAGCAGAGACGACCGTCTTCGACATGATGGCTC
>DATEFR010000708.1:0-3219 GCA_035280545.1 Burkholderiaceae bacterium
ACGAACAGCAGCCAGTTGACTTCGATCATGGGGACGTCCTGCGGGTTGTCGGAGCAGGCACTGTCGCCGGCCACCCCCGGCACCGTCCCCAAGCGGGCCCAAAACTTTCCCAAAGCTCTTTGCCCAACCGGGGTCGCGCAAAAACTCGCGCAGAAAAGAAAAACGGGTCAGACGCCGAAGCATCTAACCCGTCGATCTAGAACCGAAATTCTGGCGCGGCTGGCAGGAATCGAACCCACGACCCCTTGGTTCGTAGCCCGGCCAGGTCGCCTTGACTCTCGGCAACCAACAGCGTCCCTTCAAAGTAGATCCGGCCGGTGGGTCTGAAGCCACGCGCGAACATGCGCGAGAAGGTCGATGGCGCAGGCCAAACACTCTGCCGAGGCCGCATCGGGGATGATGTCGCCGGAGTAGTCGGAAAGGTTGCGCTGCTTCCGCAGGGCATCCAAAACGATCACTTGGGCCTGCGGCAGGTTCACGCTCAGGGGCAACGTCTGGATTGCCGTTTGGTGATGCCCCGGCTTGCTCGTCAGCGTACGATAACCGTTGGCATGCAACGCCACCATTGCCGCTTGCATGATGGCCTTATAAGCGGCATCGAAGCGGTTCTCGGCGCTCAGGCCCTGCAGCTGTGCGTCCGCAATGTTGCGCTGCGCAGCAGCCAAGAGCTTGGCCACCAACGCCTTGTCGGGCGGCACGGCGTCAAGGCTGATGCCCAGCAAGTTCTTCAAGGTCATGAGCATTCCCAATCAGGAAGATTTTGGGCTTGGCCAGAACGTCGGCTAGGAAGGGCTCCGCGCGCACTTTGACAAGGAACTCGTCCGGAGCGAAGACCTTCGGGTTCACCTCGCGGCCGAGCACCGCCTGCGGGGGGTGGAGCAATTCCACCGCTTCACGGAAGCTGAGATCGCCAACGAGCATCACATCGATGTCACTGCCGGCAGTTTCGCGCCCCTGCGCCACAGAACCGAAGACGAAGGCCACACGCAACTTGTGCGACGCGGGCGCCAAAGCCTGTGCGAGCACGTCGGCCAAGCCGGAAGTCTTGCGCAGAATGCTGGCCAGCTCGGTGTAGATCGGCCCATCGGTATTGGCGCGGTAGACCTGTTGGTTGCCGCGCTTCTCGCGCTTGAGCAAACCGGCCTCCGCCAGCTTTCCAAGCTCGCGAGTGATGGTGCCGGCCGGCAAGCCTGTCCGACGGGCGATCTCGCGGCCATGTAGCGCCTCGTCCGGCCGCAGCAACAGCAGTCCTAGCACCCGGCGCCGGTACTCGGGGAATAGCAAGGACGGCAGAGATTGATGCATTTAAGGCGTCAATTGTCGCTTAATTTGCATCCAAACCGATCATCAGCTATTGGAAGACGCGCGATCGAATCATCATGCTGCGAGTTAGCAACGGATGACACCCGGGAAGTCACGCAAGAGTCACGCAGAAAGGACAACGGGTTACGTGCTTTCACACGTAACCCGTTGAATTGATTGGCGCGGCTGGCAGGAATCGAACCCACGACCCCTTGGTTCGTAGCCAAGTACTCTATCCAGCTGAGCTACAGCCGCGCGAGCCGCACAGTATAGCAGAGGTCGAAAAGCCGGTTGCCGGGCCTCGAGGCCCGGCCGTCAGGCGAGCCGCGCGGCCGCCTCGAAGCATTGCGCGGCGCGCGCCGCGTCGCCGTCCTGCTGCGCGAGCTGGGCCAGTGCGAGCCAGGCCTTGCGGCGTGCGACGACCACCAGCGTCTCGTCCTCGGCCGCCTGTTCGAGCAGGCGGCGCGCCTTGCCCCAGAGCTGGCGCTCGGCGAGCGCACAGCCGAACGCCAGCGCGATCGCGCCTTCGCGCGCAAAAGCCTGCGCCGCCGATTCGAGCTTCGGCAGCCATTCGGCGCCTATGCCCGGCACGGCATTGACGAGGCCCAGCGCGATGCTGCAGCGTTCGTCGGCGGAGAGCTCGGGCAGACGATCCCAGAACGGGCGCAGCCAGCCGCGCGCTTCGTCGAGCGCACCGAGGTCGGCGGCGCGAGCCGCGGCGCGTGCGGCGACGAACGCGTCGCGCCGGTCCAGCGGGTCGAACGCGGTCCAGACACGGCGCAGCTGATCGACGTCGTGCGCGGTGTCCAGCGACTCGAACGCGAGCGAACGCAGCAGCCCCTGTGCCGCGATCTTCGAGAAGCCCTGGTGCTTCGCGAGCAGGCGCGCGGTCTTCAGCGCATCCTGCGGCAGTCGGCCGAGGCGGGTCGCCTGCAGCTTGAGGCGCAAGGCATGGGTGCGCCGCGCGACGCCCTGCGGCAGCTCGCCGAGCAGCTCCATGGCACGCGGCGCGTCGCGGTCGTCGAGCGCCCATTCGGCGGCGAGCAGCTGCGCGCCCTCCTCGGCCGAGCGCGCGGCCGGGCTCGAGCGCGACAGCTCGAGCGCACGGCGCAGCTGATCGTCACGGCCGGCGCGGTCCTGCAGGCGATGCGCGCTGCCGGCGGCGAGCAGGTGGCTGAGCACGGTGAACTCGTTGTCCTGCGCGAGCTCGGGCGTGTCGGACTGGATCGCGAGCGCACGCTGCGCCGATTTCTGCGAGCGGCTGTAGCGCCCGCCGAAGTACTGCGCCAGCGCATCGCGCAGTGCGGCCTGCGCGCTGCGGTCGCGCCGTGCGACGCGCCACTCGCGCGCCCGCTGTGGCAGCCCGATCAGCGCACTGACGCCCTGGATCGCGAGCACGAGCAGGATGCAGGTGACCAGCAGCAGGCACAGGAAGAAGTTCAGCGACAGGTCGGCGCGCCACGGATCCCAGTAGAACGTGACCAGCGCGTCGTTCTTGCCCAGCGCGGTGGCGGCCACCACCGCGGCAGCGAACAGCAGCACGAGCCAGATGACGTTGCGCATCGCGTCGTCGCGGGGTTCAGCGTCCGGCGGACGCGGCCGTCAGCGCGGCCAGCGTGTCGTCGGGCCGCGGCACGCCGACGTGGCGGGCCTGCGCGGCGACCTGCTTGACCAGGTCCAGCGCCAGCGCGGTGCGCTTGT
This sequence comes from Burkholderiaceae bacterium, assembly GCA_035280545.1. GTDB lineage: Bacteria > Pseudomonadota > Gammaproteobacteria > Burkholderiales > Burkholderiaceae_C > DATCSE01. The sequence continues at coordinate 3,004 of DATEFR010000708.1, forward strand.
TGCCGCGATCGAAGTAGCGGTCCAGCGACGCCTGCGCGACCAGCAGATCGGACTGCGCCGTCTCGAACTGGCGGCTCAGCAGCGCCAGGCGGGCGTTCAGCAGGCGCAACTTCAGGTTCTCCTTCAGGAAATATGCCTGCTCGGGCGCGACCAGCATCGCCTCCGGCGCGTCGATGCGCGTCACGCGGACCAGCGAACGGGCCTCGCCCCAGACGC
>DATEFR010000709.1:0-3393 GCA_035280545.1 Burkholderiaceae bacterium
TGTCCCGGGGGACATGAGCGTAGCCGGCCACCCGATGCCCTCGGCACGCGCTCGGTCCATGAAGGTGGAAAACTGAGATGAACACCGCCCAGCCGATCAAGATCGCAATCCTCGCGATGGGCGGCGAGGGCGGCGGCGTGCTGGCCGACTGGATCGTCGATCTCGGCGAGCACAACGGCCACATCGGGCAGACCACGTCGGTGCCCGGCGTCGCGCAGCGCACCGGCGCGACGATCTACTACGTCGAGCTGTACCCGGCCGCGCAGGCCGAGCGCGACGGCGGCACGCCGGTGCTCGCGCTGATGCCGCTACCCGGCGATGTCGACGTCGTGCTCGCGTCCGAGCTGATGGAAGCGGGCCGTGCGGTGCAGCGCGGGCTCGTGACGCCCGATCGCACGACGCTGATTGCGTCGACCCACCGCGTCTATTCGATCGCCGAGAAGACCGCGATGGCCGACGGCCGCGCCGACAGCCGCAACCTGCTCGCGCATGCCGAGGCCGCGGCCCGGCGCTTCGTGCGCTTCGACATGGCGCGCTCGGCCGAGGAAGCGGGCAGCGTGATCAGCGCGGTGCTGTTCGGCGCGCTGGCCGGCACGGGCGTGCTGCCGTTCAGCCGTGCGCAGTTCGAGGCGACGATCGCGCGCGGCGGTGTCGGCGTGACGGCGAGCCTGCAGGCGTTCGCGGCTGCGTTCGAACGCGCGAGCCGCGCCGATGATGCGCCGGCCGATGTCGAATCACCCAAGACGATGCGTGAAGCGCCGGCCATCCCCGAGCCGCGCGACCCGGCCGTGCGCGCGCTGCTGCAGCGCGTGCGCACGGACTTCCCGAGCGCCGCACTGCCGACGCTGATCGAGGGCGTGCGCCGCCTCGTCGACTACCAGGATCCGGCGTACGCCGAGCTGTACCTGGACCGTCTCGCACGGGTCCGGCAGCTGCCGGATGACGGCGCGCCGCGCCTCGTCGACGAAACCGCACGGCACCTCGCGCTGTGGATGTCGTACGAAGACACCCTACGCGTCGCCGAGCTGAAGACCCGTGCGAGCCGCTTCGACCGTGTCGCCTCCGAAGTGAAGGTGCAGACCGGCCAAGTGCTCGCGATCAACGAGTTCATGCACCCGCGGCTGCAGGAGGTCTGCGAGACGCTGCCGGCCGGCCTCGGACGATGGCTGGAAGGCTCGGGCTGGCCGCGCCGCCTGGTCGAGCGATTGACGCGGCGCGGGCGTGTCGTCACGACCAGTTCGCTGCGCGGCTTCCTGATGCTGTATGCACTGGCCGGGCTGAAGCGGTGGCGGCGCGGCACCTTGCGCCATGCGGTCGAGAACCGGCGCATCGAGGACTGGCTGGATCGCATCGCGGCCGCCGCGGCACTGAACCCGCAGCTCGCGGTCGAGATCGCGCAGTGCCAGCGCCTGGTCAAGGGCTACAGCGACACGCACGAGCGCGGCTGGCGCAACTTCGAGACCGTGATGGGTGCCGTGCAGCAGGCGGGCGCGACGATCGCGCCGGCGGCCGTGCGCGAGTTGCGCGACGCGGCACTGGCCGACGAGCATGGCAAGAAGCTCGAGGCCGCGTTGGCACGGCTGTTCCCGGCCTCGGCGGGCGACCGCGCGGCGTCCCCTGTCGCGACCCAGGTTCCCGCCATGACCAACGTTCCGCCGCGCGGGCTCGAGGAGGTGCGGCCATGACGACGCCGACGCTGCTGTTGCTGCGGGTCGCGGAGGCGCGCGAGTTGAATCCGCTGATCCGGCTGCTGCGCCTGCAGGCCGCCGACGGCGCGGCGCTGCCCGGCTACACGGCCGGCGCACATGTGCGCGTGCACGTGACGCTGGCCGATGGCACGGCCGACTGGCGCCATTACTCGCTGGTCAACCTGCGCCCCGAGCCCGGCGTCACCGCACGACCGCGCGAGTACGTGATCGCGGTGCGGCGCGAGGACGAGGGCCGCGGCGGTTCGCGCTACATGCACACGCAGGTCCATGCCGGCGACACGCTGACCCTAGAGCCGCCGAAGAACGAGTTCGCGCTGCACGACGGCAACGCCCGCGCGGTGCTGATCGCCGGCGGCATCGGCATCACGCCGCTCGCGAGCATGGCCGCGCAGCGCAAGGCCGAGGGCAAGCCGGTGCGGCTGCACTACGCGGGCCGCAGCCGCGACCTGCTGGCCTTTCTGCCGGAGCTGCAGGCGCTGCTGGGCGGCGACGAGCTGCGCGTGCATGCCGACGCCGAAGCCGGCGCGCCGCTGGATGTCGACACCTTGCTGGACGGCTGCGCTGCCGACGACAGGCTTTATGTCTGCGGCCCGAAGCCGCTGCTCGACCATGTGCTGGCGAAGACGCAGGCGCGCGGCTGGGGTCACGACCGCGTGCACTTCGAGCTGTTCACGACACCGGTCGCGGCCGCCGGCGACCACGCGTTCGAGCTGGTGCTTGCGCGCAGCGGCCAGACGTACACGGTGCCGGCCGACCAGAGCGTGCTCGACTGCCTGATCGCCCATGGCTGCGACCCGCTGTACGACTGCAAGCGCGGCGAGTGCGGGGTCTGCACGACCGGCGTGATCGAGGGCGAGGTCGACCACCGCGACTACGTGCTGAGCGACGCCGAGAAGGCGTCGGGCCAGGTGATGCAGATCTGCGTCTCGCGCGCACGCGGGCCGCGGCTGGTGTTGGATCTGTAAGGAGGCGACACACGATGGGTTACCGAGGCAATCCCGATGCGCTGCGCGCTTTGGTGCAGCCCGATCGCGTGCACCGCGACCTGTACATCAGCCCGGAAGTCTTCGAGCTCGAGCAGGAGCACTTCTTCGCGAACACCTGGAACTACGTCGGCCACGCGAGCCAGCTGCCGCACCCCGGCGACTACATCACCAACGAGATCGCGGGCCGCCCGCTGATCGTGGTGCGTCAGACCGACGGCTCGATCAAGGCGCTGATGAACCGCTGCGCGCACAAGGGCTCGCGCCTCGTGACCCAGCCGTGCGGCAACACCGGCAAGTTCTTTCGCTGCCCGTACCACGCATGGTCGTACAAGACCGATGGCTCGCTGCTCGCGATCCCGCTGAAGAACGGCTACGAAGGCACCCGCCTGCACGAGTGCGAAGCCGGCAGGGGCCTGACGGCGCTGCCGCACCTGCGCCAGCACCGCGGCTTCCTCTTCGTGAAGATCAACGATGCCGGCCCCGACTTCGAGGCGTACTTCGGCGATTCGCTGAGCTCGATGGACAACATGGCCGACCGCTCGCCCGAGGGCGAGCTGGAGATCGCCGGCGGCTGCCTGCGCTTCATGCACGCCTGCAACTGGAAGATGTTCATCGAGAACCTGAACGACACGATGCACCCGATGGTGGCGCACGAGTCGTCGGCCGGCACCGCGAAGCGCATGTGGGCCGACAAGCCG
>DATEFR010000710.1:0-8285 GCA_035280545.1 Burkholderiaceae bacterium
CTCGGGTGCGTGCAGCGGCGGCAGCTTCAGTTCCGGCCCGCGCGGGTCCCAGACGCCCGTGACCGCGAGGATGGTGACAACCGTGGCCCCCGCGAGAACGGTCACGAACACGCCCAAGCGCAGCGCTTGCCACAGCGACCGCTTGTGCCGTGCCGGCACCGGCTCCGCCCGTAGCGACGGATCCGGGTTGTCGAAGCCATATGCGTGGAACGTGAACGGCGAATCGGGCGAGGCTTCGGCCGCGCCGGCGAATGCGGCTGCTGCACTCGGCGTGGTGGCGCCAGGCGCGCTCTGCGGCTTGCCGGCCGGCGGGCGCGGCACGCGGTCCGGCAGCTCGGAGATGCGCAGGCCCGGCGATACCGGGCTGAAATTCAACGTCGGCTCGACGCGCGGTTCGGGAGGCCGTGCCTCGGCTCGTTCGGCGGCAGGTGCCGCAGGCCGCTTGGCCGTTTCGGCAGGGCCTTGCATCAGGTCGCCGAGCACCGACGAGACATCGATGGTTTCGGCGACCGGTTCGTCGAGTTCGTCTTCCGGCGAAGCCAGCGCTTCGGGGGAGGGCGGCACGGCGGCGATCGGCGCCGGCGTTGCGCGCAGGGCGCCCGGTGGGGTCGCAGTCGGTGGGGTGGGCGCGTCTGTCGGCGTTGTCGGCGCGGCCCCGGGGACTGCCGCCGGGACTGCCACCACCGGCGGCACGCTCGCTTCAGCCGGCTTGATCGCGGCCGATGCCGCTGCGGAGCCTGTCGCCGCAGCGGGCCCCGGATCCGGGCTTGCCGCGGGCGCCGTTGCCGGTGCGGCGGGGGTTGCTGCTGCCGCACCCTGCGCCTCCAGACGGCGCAAACGCTGGCGGAATTCGTCCAACGTCTGGGGTCGCTCGCCCGGCGCGAGCGCGGTCGCGCTGGTCAGCGCATCCAGCAGTGCATCGCTGTACGACGAGACCGCGCCGGCGCCCAGCGTGCGGTGGATCGCCGCGCGCAGCGATTCGTGCCCGATCGGCGCGCCGCCGGTGATGCAGTAGCGCAGTGTCTGCGCCAGGCCGAACAGGTCGGCCGAGACGCCGACGGTCGCGCCTTCGTCATGCTGCTCCGGCGCCGCGAATGCGGCCTCGAAATCGGTGCGGCCCGATTCGCCCAGCTCGGTCGCCAGCAGCATGCCGGTGCGGCCGGTGCCCAGCAGCACCGGGCGGTCTAGCGACGGCATCAGGATGTTCGCGGGGTTCACGTTGCCGTGCACGCCGGCGCCGGCGTGGAAGGCCTCGAGCGCGGACAGCAGCCGCTCCAGCATCGCGCGCAGCGCGTACTCGTCGATCGGCGCCTTCATGTGGCGGCGCAGATCGGCCAGGCGCTTGCCGCTGTACAGCGGCATCACGCGGTACGCGGTGCCGTTGATCTCCCAGAGCTGGGTGACGCGCAGCAGCGCCGGGTCGTCGCAGCGTGCGAGCGCGCGCGCCTCGGCCAGGAATGCGCGCCGGCCGAGGTCCACCGTGTCTTCGTGCCACGGCTCGACCGGCTCGACGAGGTCGCCGCGCCCGCGCCGCGCGACGCCGGCCGGCATGAACTCCTTGATCGCCGCCGGGGTGCTCAACGCATGGTCGACCGCGCGATAGACCACCGCCGCGCGGCTTTGCGAGATCACGCCCTTGATCTCGAACGAACCCATGCGCAGCCCGTCGGGCAGCGTGGGCTCGAGCCGCGGCGGCGGCGCGATCGGCGCCAGCGACGAGATCGGCACCGTCGCCGTGGTCGGCGTCGAGGTCGGTGCGCGCTGCAGCGGCGGCGGGCTGTGGTTGGTGTGGCGGTTGGACTTCATAACCATCGACGGCACATGTTCCCGACGCCATCGGCATCGGAAACGCGTGCGGTTCAGCGCGGTACGATCTTCGCGCCGCTGAGTTGTTCCTGGGCCTCGACCAGCGCCGGCACGAACTTGGCGCCGTGGCCCAGCGCACTGGCCAGCGCGAGCGACTGGTGCACCGCTTCGCCGACGACGGTCGGCACCGCGAGGCCCTCGGCGAGGTGGGTGTAGTAACGCACGTCCTTGCGGGCGTTGTCGAGCTCGAATTTGAGCCCGGCCATGTCGCCCGACAGTGTCTTGCTCATCGCCTGGAACAGCCCGGAGTTGACCGCGCCGGCCGAGACCAGCTCGACCAGCTTCGTCAGGTCGACCCCGGCGCGCTGGCCGACCGCGAAGGCTTCGGCCGTTGCGGTGCAGATCGCCTGCGCGATGAAGTTGTTCAGCAGCTTGATGACGTGGCCCGCGCCGGGTGCACCGACGTGGAACACGTTTTCGGCAAAGCAGCGCAGCAGCGGCTCCAGCGTCGCGAAGGTCTTGGCGTCGGCGCCGACCATCACGTTGAGCCGGCCCAGCTCGGCCTCGACCGGCGTGCGTGCGAGCGGCGCATCGACCAGTGTGACGCCGGCCGCGGCGCAGCGCTCGCGCAGGTGGCGCGTCGAATCGGGCTCGCTGGTCGAACAGTCGACGATCACGAGGCCCGGCTTCGCGCCGGCGACCAGCCCGTTCGGGCCGTCGACCACCGCCTCGACCTGCGGCGAGCCGGTGACGCAGATGAACACGAATTCGCTGGCCGCGGCGAGCGCGGCCGGCGTTTCGAACTCGCGCGCGCCGGCGGCGAGCAGGTCGGCCACCGGGTCGCGGCGACGGTGCAGCGTCAGGGCGAGCGCGTGCCCCTTGGCCTGCAGGTTCTTCGCGATCCCGTGGCCCATCAGGCCCGATGCGCCGATGAATCCGATCCGTGCCATCCGTTCGTGCTCCGCGTCGGCTAGAGAAGAAAAAGAGAGGTCAGACGCGTGAATTGTGCACGCGCAGCATCAGCTGCACGGTAGCGGCAGCCGGACGTCCCTGGTTCGGAGATGTAACGGCTCGCGCGGGCGAGCCGTGGCGCGCGGTTGCGCTCAGCCTCGGCCGATGAACGGCATCTTCGTCGCCATCACGGTCATGAACTGCACGTTCGCCTCCAGCGGCAGGCTCGCCATGTGCACGACCGCGTCGGCGACGTGTTTCAAATCCATGCGCGGTTCGACCTTCAGGCTGCCGTCGGCCTGCGGCACGCCGCTGGCCATGCGCTCGGTCATGTCGCTGGCGGCATTGCCGATGTCGATCTGCCCGCAGGCGATGTCGTGGGCGCGGCCGTCCAGCGAGGTGCTCTTGGTCAGCCCGGTGATCGCGTGCTTGGTCGCGGTGTACGGCGCGCTGAACGGACGCGGCGCATACGCCGAGATCGACCCGTTGTTGATGATCCGGCCGCCGCGCGGGCTCTGGCTCTTCATCAGCTTGAACGCCTGCTGGGTGCACAGGAACACGGCGGTCAGGTTGATGTCGACCACGGCCTTCCACTGCTCGAACGTCAGCTCGTCCATGGGCACCGCGGGGGCGCTGGTGCCGGCGTTGTTGAACAGCACGTCGAGGCGGCCGAACTTCGCGCGGGTCGCCTCGAACAGCGTGCGCACCTGCGCCGGGTCGGTCACGTCGGCCGGCACCGCGTAGGCGTTGCCGGCGAGCGCGCCGGCGAGCGTGGCCGTCTCGTTCAAGGCCTCGGCACGACGCCCGGTCAGCACGACCTGATATCCCGCCTTCAGCAGTGCGAGCGCGCTGGCCCGGCCGATGCCGCTGCCTGCGCCGGTGACCATCGCAACTTTCGTCGTCATCTCATCGTTCCTTTCAGGTCGTGGGGGAAGGTTCCCCGACGCTCGCGTCGTTCTCGACGAAGCAGTCGGCGAACGTGAAGTACAGCGACACGTAGAAGATGGTCGACAGCATCAGCGAGAGCGGCACCAGCGCGACCGCCATCGCCTGCAGCATGCCGAGCAGCGCGAACACCAGGTTCGAGGCGATGCCGATCAGCATGATCACGCCGACCCAGGCCAGACCGTAGATCGTGAACGCGCCCTTGTTGCGCCAACACGCGATCGTGCTCGAGAACAGCGCCTTGGCCCAGCCGTGGCCGTCCCAGTGCACCAGCGCCGGGGCGTGCCAGAACGGGACCGACAGCAGCGCCGCCAGCGCGAAGCGCAGCAGCAGGCCGAGCTCGATGCGCGGGTCGGCGGCCATCTGCGCGGCGGCCGCCTCGGGCGAGGTCTGGCCGCTGGGCAATGCATCCATCAGGTCTTCGAACGCGCCGCCGTCGAGGACGTCGCTGATCCAGATGATCGCGAGCGTCGCGAGCGCGTACGCGATGCCGAGCTGGATCATCGCGATCCGGCGCTCGCGCTGGCCGCGCAGCGGGTCGACGAACACCCGCGGCGTCGGGTACGCGCCGGCCAGCGCGGTGCGGGTCGCGATCATGAAGCCGACCGAGACCAGCGGCAGCAGCCCGACCGCGAGAAAGGTGCCGACCCACGGCACCAGCGCGCAGACGAACACCGCGAACAGGAAGGTCGCGAACAGCCCGGCGAAGGCCAGCGGCTGGCGGAAGAATGCGCGGAAGCCCTGGCGCACCCAGACGACGCCCTGGCGGGCCGGCACGGTCCGCAGTTTCATCGCGCGTCGTTGGGGGTCGGGTGCCAGGGTGTCGCGACACGCTGGCGCAGCACGCGTTCGAAGTGCGTCGGGTCGTGTGCTTTCAGGAGGCTCGCGTCGCGCGGCAGGTGCAGGTCCCACAGCCGCGAGATCCAGAAGCGCAGCGCCGCGCCGCGCATCAGCGCCGGCAGCAGGCGGACCTCGTTGTGCGCGAGCGGGCGCACCGCGGCATACGCGGCGACGAACGCGCCCGCGCGGTCCTCGGCGAGCAGGCCGGACTCGAGGTCTATGCACCAGTCGTTCAGGCACACCGCGATGTCGAACCCGAAGCTGTCGATGCCGGCGAAATAGAAGTCGAACAGGCCGGTCAGCACGTCCTCGCCGCTCGCGTCGTCGACATCGAACATCACGTTGTCGCGGAACAGGTCGGCGTGGATGGGCCCGCGCGGCAGCGTCGCGAATGCGGCCGAGGCGGCGAGCTGCTGCTGGAACGCAAGCTCGCTCTCGATCAGCTCGCGCTGCGACGCATCGAGGAACGGCAGCACGACCGGCACGGTCTGGTTCCACCAGGTCAGGCCGCGCAGGTTGGGCTGGTGTTCACCGAAGTCGGCGCCGGCCAGGTGCATGCGCGCGAGCATCGCGCCGACCGCGGCGCAGTGCGGCGCATCGGGCGCGAGCCGGTGCCCGCCGCGCAGCCTGTCGACGACCGCGGCCGGCTTGCCCTTCAGGCTGTGCAGGATCGCGCCGCCCGCATCCGCATGCGGGCCCGGCACCGGGATGGCGCGCGCGGCCAGGTGCCGCATCAGCTCGAGGTAGAACGGCAGCTGGTCGAAGCTCAGCCGCTCGAACAGCGTCAGCACGTACGAACCGGTGCTGGTGTCGGCGAAGTAGTTGGTGTTCTCGATGCCGCTGGCGATCGGCTTCAGCGCGGCGAGCTCGCCGATGCCCAGCCGCGCGACCAGCGCGGCGGCTTCGTCGAAGGAGACGTTGGTGTAGACGGCCATGCGCCGTCAGAACGTGAGCACGTTCCAGACGCGCTGGCCGACCGCGCCGCGCGATGCGCGCGAACCGTCGTACATCTCGCGCGCGCTGCTGTCGGTGATGATCTCGTAGCTCTTCGTCGTGCCGACCTTGGGCGTCACGACGATGCGCTGCGCCTGGCCGCGCACGCGCAGCTCTTCGATCTTCGAGCCTTCGTCCTCGATCACGGTGCGCTTGACGTTCGGCTCGGCGCGGTCGCGCGGCTCGGCCGCGGCGACCTGGTCGGCGTTGGCGGGCGCGCCCTTCGGCGCCGTCGGCTGCGCTGGCTGCTGCTGAGCCTGCGCGCCGGCGTAAGCCGATACGCACAGGCACGCGGCCAGGCAAAGCATCCGAGGCAGACGGGAGTACAGGCGGACCCGCGCAAATGAGGCGTTCATATCGGCGATTCTAGGACTGCCGTCACAATCGACCACATGAGCGAGAAGACCCTGTTGCTGGTCGACGGTTCCAGCTATTTGTACCGTGCCTATCACGCGCTGCCCGACCTGCGCAGCGCCGACGGCTTCCCGACAGGCGCGATCCACGGCGTCGTCGCGATGATGAAAAAGCTGCGCGAGGACTTCCCCGCAGCGCTGGGCGCCTGCGTGTTCGACGCGCCCGGCAAAACCTTTCGTGACGATTTGTACGCCGAGTACAAGGCGCACCGCTCGCCGATGCCGGACGACCTGGTCAAGCAGATCGAGCCCATCCACGAAGCCGTCAAGCTGCTGGGCTGGCCGGTGCTGATGGTGCCCGGCATCGAGGCCGACGACGTGATAGGCACGCTCGCGCGCACCGCCGGGGGCCTCGGCTACGACGTGATCGTCTCGACCGGCGACAAGGATCTCGCGCAGCTCGTCAACGACCGTGTCGTGCTGATCAACACGATGAGCAACGAGCGGCTGGATGCGGCCGGCGTGCTCGCGAAGTTCGGCGTCGCGCCGCAGCACATCGTCGACTACCTCGCGCTGATCGGCGACTCGGTCGACAACGTGCCGGGTGTCGAGAAGGTCGGACCGAAGACCGCGGCGAAGTGGATCGCCGAGCATGGCTCGCTCGAAGGCGTGATCGCCGCGGCGGCCGGCATGAAGGGCGTGGTCGGCGAGAACCTGCGCAAGGCCCTCGATTGGCTGCCGCAGGGGCGGCGGCTCGTGACGGTGGTGACCGATTCGGACCTGTCGGGGCATGTCGCGGACTGGCCGGCGTTCGAGTCGCTGAAGCTTGCGCCGGTGGATGCGAATGCCTTGCTCGGGTTCTACGAGCGCTACAGCTTCAAGAGCCTGAGGCGCGAGCTCGAGTCGAAAGTGGGCGCTGCGACCCCCGTTCGCCCTGAGGTATCGAAGGGCTCGCTGCGGGCTTCGATACCTCAGCCCGAACGGAGCGGAGGTGCGGAGGACGCGATCCTCGTGCCCCCAGCCCCGCTCGAAAAGCGCTACGACACCGTCCTGACCCTCGAAGCCCTGGAAGCCTGGGCCCAGAAAGTCGAGGCCGCCGAGATCACCGCGATCGACACCGAGACCGATTCGCTGGATGCGATGCGCGCGCAGATCGTCGGCCTCTCGGTGTCGGTTGCGATCGGCGAGGCGGCGTACATCCCGCTGCGCCACAACCACCCGGGCGCGGCCGAGCAGCTCGCCACCGAGATCGTGCTCGCGCGACTCAAGCCGTGGCTCGAGAACCCCGAGGCGGCCAAGCTCGGGCAGAACATCAAGTACGACACGCACGTGTTCGCGAACGCCGGCATCACGGTGCGCGGCTACCAGCACGACACGCTGCTGCAGAGCTACGTGCTGGAGGCGCACCGTCCGCACAACCTCGAAAGCCTGGCCGACCGGCATCTCGATCGCAAGGGCTTGAGCTACGAGGACGTCTGCGGCAAGGGCGCGAACCAGATCCCGTTCTCGCAGGTCGAGATCGGCCGCGCGACCGAGTACTCCGGCGAAGACAGCGACATGACGCTGCATGTGCACCGCGCGCTGTGGCCGCGCATCGAGGCCGAGGCCGGACTGAAGCGGGTCTACGCCGAGATCGAAATGCCGGCCAGCGAGGTGCTGTACCGCATCGAGCGCAACGGCGTGCTGATCGATTCGGCCAAGCTCGCGGCGCAGACCCAGCAGCTCGCCGAGCGCATGGTCGCGCTCGAGCGCGAGGCGTACGAGCTCGCGGGTCAGCCGTTCAATCTCGGCAGCCCGAAGCAGATCGGCGAGATCCTGTTCGGCAAGCTGGGCATGCCGGTCAAGCGCAAGACCGCGAGCGGGGCGCCGAGCACCGACGAGGACGTGCTGGACGAGCTCGCCGCCGACTACCCGCTGCCGGCCAAGCTGCTCGAGCACCGGGGCCTGTCCAAGCTCAAGGGCACGTACACCGACAAGCTGCCGCTGATGGTCAACCCGGCGACCGGGCGCGTGCACACGAACTACGCGCAGGCGGTGGCCGTGACCGGCCGGCTCGCGAGCACCGACCCGAACCTGCAGAACATCCCCATCCGCACGGCCGAGGGCCGGCGCATCCGCGAGGCGTTCATCGCGCCGCCGGGGCATGCCATCCTCTCGGCCGACTACTCGCAGATCGAGCTGCGCATCATGGCCCACATCAGCGGCGACCCCGGCCTAATGAAGGCCTTCGCCGAAGGCATGGACGTGCACCGCGCGACCGCCTCCGAGGTGTTCAGCGTGACGCCCAACGAGGTCAGCGCCGAGCAGCGGCGTTATGCGAAGGTCATCAACTTCGGGCTGATCTACGGGATGAGCGCGTTCGGGCTGGCGAGCAACCTGGGCATCGAGCGCAGCGCC
>DATEFR010000711.1:0-4239 GCA_035280545.1 Burkholderiaceae bacterium
AGAATTCACGGGCGCTTACAGGCAGTTGCAACAGAATGAACAGACGCCGAATGAAAGCGGCTTGTATCAAACGAATCAACAGCTTAGCACGCGTTGTGCACAAAAGGGTTGCACTTGCGGCGATGTGTGGATTCCACATCAGTTGCGCGACGGTGTCGCCACCGGCACGCTGCGCAATGCAGCGGCCAATTGCCGCGAATGCCCGCTCGGCGAACGCGCGACGCAGACCGTCTGGGGGAAGGTCCGCGCCAACCACGCTTGATGCTCGTCGGCGAGCAGCCGGGTGATCGCGAAGACCGCGCTGGCCGTCCGGGCGCTGCTAGGCCGGCCGGTGCGTGTGCTCTCGCAGCGCGGGACGTGGCTGATACGCAGCGACGCCATTCCGGTATTGGTGACGCTGCACCCGTCGGCGCTGCTGCGAGGGCCGCTGAGCAACGTGGCGCTGAATACGCTGCCTGGCTGCGTGACTTGGCGCATGCCAAGTCGCTGCCGAAGGACGTGTCCAACGGCTAGGACCAGGAACAAGAAAGAATTCTGGTCGGGGTGAGAGGATTCGAACCTCCGGCCTCTACGTCCCGAACGTAGCGCTCTACCAGGCTAAGCTACACCCCGAATCGGGTCGTGAATTTCGCTAGAAATTTCGCTCAGGAAGAGCGCTCGACCGATCGAACACACAATTCTAGCAGAGCTTCGCGATGCGCCGATTCAGGCAGCAGCGCGAGACACTGAGCGGCCTTCTGCGCCTCGGCGCGGGCAGCCTCGCGCGTCGCGGCGATTGCGCCGGTGCGCCGCACGATTTCGACAATGTCGGGCAGGCGCGCGACCTCGCCGTGCTCGATCGCATGCCGGATCAGCTCGCGCTCGGCGGCATTGCCTCGTTCCATCGCATGCAGCAAGGGCAGCGTCGGCTTGCCTTCGCGCAGATCATCGCCGACGTTCTTCCCGAGTTGCTCGGTCGCGCCTTCGTAGTCGAGCAGATCGTCGACGAGCTGGAACGCGGTGCCCAGGCCGCGTCCATAGGCGGCGCAGGCTTCCTCGACCTCGGCGTCGGCCTTCGCCAGCACGGCACCGAGCCGGGCACTCGCTTCGAACAGCTTCGCGGTCTTGAAGCGGATCACGCGCAGGTAGTCGTCGACCGAGATGTCGGGGTCGTGCATGTTCATCAACTGCAGCACTTCGCCCTCGGCAATCACATTTGTCGCGTCGGCCAGCACTTCGAGCACGCGCATGCTGTCGACCGAGACCATCATCTGGAAGGCGCGCGAGTAGACGAAATCGCCGACCAGCACGCTGGCTGCGTTGCCGAACAGCGCATTCGCGGTCTGGCGGCCGCGTCGCAGCGCCGACTCGTCGACCACGTCGTCGTGCAGCAGCGTCGCGGTGTGGATGAACTCGACGGTCGCTGCCAGTTCGTGGCGCTCGCGTCCGACGAAGCCCAGCGCCGAGGAAAACAGCAGCACCAGCATCGGGCGGATCCGCTTGCCGCCGGCGCTGATGATGTAGTGGGCAATCTGGTTGATCAGCGCAACGTCGGAAGCGAGTCGCTGACGGATCACGGCATCGACCTGTTGCATGTCCTGCGCCATCAGCGCAGCAACGCCGTGGGCGACGGACGGGGACGGCGGGGTGGACGAGGCTGGCACGCTGATTGGTTCGGAAGCCGGGCGATTATAGAAAGGCGCCCGGGGCTGCCGACCCCGCCCGGTCGCAGCACGACGACCCTGGCACCCGCATGCTAGAATCGCCGGCTCCGCTTTTTGCGGGGTTTCTGCTAGAAAGGGCTGATATGTACGCGGTCATAAAAACCGGCGGCAAGCAATACAAGGTTGCCGCTGGCGAAAAGATCAAGATAGAACAGATTGCTGCGGATGTCGGCCAAGAGATCACGATCAGCGAGGTGCTTGCCGTTGGAAGCGGCGCGGACCTGAAGGTCGGGACTCCCTTGGTGACGGGCGCAAGTGTGGTGGCAAAAGTGGTGGCCCATGGCCGGCACGACAAGGTGCGCATCTTCAAGATGCGTCGCCGCAAGCACTACCAGAAGCGGCAAGGGCATCGCCAGAACTTCACCGAGATCGAAATCGGTGCGGTGAACGCCTGACCCGAGCGACATCAAGGAGTACTGAACCATGGCACAGAAAAAGGGCGGCGGCTCGACCCGCAACGGTCGCGATTCGCAACCGAAGATGCTGGGCGTCAAGGTGTTCGGCGGTCAAACGGTTCCGGCCGGCTCGATCATCGTGCGCCAGCGCGGCACCAAGTTCCATGCCGGCGCGAATGTCGGCACCGGGCGCGACCACACGCTGTTCGCGCTGGTCGATGGCGAAGTGAGCTTCGCGACCAAGGGTCCGAGCAACCGGCAAACGGTCAGCGTCAAGTCGATCTCGGCCTGAACTGCCGACCGTGACCTGACCGCAAAGCCCCGGCTCGCCGGGGCTTTGTCATTGGGTCGCCGATGGGCCGCTGATTTACCATGCGTCCACCACGGGTTCGCGAGGCAATCCCATGAGCAAGAGCGGCATCATCCTGATCGTCATCGGCTGCCTGTTCCTGGCCAACAACTTCGGTCTGATCGAATGGAGCTGGCTGCGCCAGTGGTGGCCGCTGATCCTGATCGCGGTCGGCGTCTGGTCCATTCTCGACCGCCGGCCTGACGATCGCCGCCGCTCGTCGTCGCGCGACACGGACAACAAACCGACATCATGAAATTCGTCGACGAGGCCACCATCGATGTGGTGGCCGGTGATGGCGGCAACGGCTGCATGAGCTTTCGCCGCGAAAAGTTCTTGCCGTTCGGCGGCCCGAACGGCGGTGACGGCGGTCGCGGCGGCAGCGTCTATGCCGTCGGCGATCGCAATCTGAACACGCTGATCGACTACCGGTACGCGCGCCGCCACGAGGCCAAGCGCGGTGAGAACGGTCGCGGCTCCGATCAATTCGGGGCCGCCGCCGACGACATCGTGCTGCGCATGCCGATCGGTACCGTGATCACCGACCTCGAAACCCAGGACGTGGTCGCAGAGCTGCTCGTGCCCGACGAGAAGGTTCTGATCGCCAAAGGCGGCGACGGCGGCTTCGGCAACATGCACTTCAAGACCAGCACGAACCGTGCGCCGCGTCAGAAGACGCCGGGCTGGCCCGGCGAGCAACGCAAGGTCAGGCTCGAGCTGAAGGTGTTGGCCGACGTCGGCCTGCTCGGACTGCCGAACGCCGGCAAGTCGTCGCTGATCACGGCGATCTCGAACGCGCGGCCGAAGATTGCCGACTATCCGTTCACGACATTGCACCCGAACCTTGGCGTGGTGCGCGTTGGCCCGGAACAGAGCTTCGTGGTGGCCGATATTCCGGGGCTGATCGAAGGCGCGTCGGAAGGCGCCGGCCTCGGCCATCTGTTCCTGCGCCATCTGCAGCGCACGCACCTGCTGCTGCATGTCGTCGACATCGCGCCGTTCGACGACTCCGTCGACCCGGTCGCGCAAGCCAGGGGTATCGTCGCCGAATTGAAGAAGTACGACCAGGCGCTGTTCGACAAGCCGCGCTGGCTGGTCCTGAACAAGATCGACATGGTCCCGCCCGAAGAGCGCGAGCGCCGAGTCAAGGACATCGTCAAGCGCTTCAGGTGGAAAGGCCCGGTCTTCCAGATCTCGGCGCTGACGCGCGAAGGCTGCGATGCGCTGGTGCGCGCCGTCTACGAGCATGTCGCGACGCTGAAGAGCGTCGTGCCGGACGACCCGGATCCGCGCTTCGACCAGCCGGTCGGCAACACGGCGATGTCGTCGTCATGAGCGGCGTGCTGGCGCGAGCGCGGCGCATCGTCGTCAAGGTCGGATCGAGCCTGGTCACGAACGAAGGGCGCGGGGTCGATGCCGACGCGGTCGGCCACTGGTGTGCCCAGATGGCCGTGCTGGCCGGCGAAGGGCGCGAGCTGGTGATGGTCTCGAGCGGTGCGATCGCCGAGGGCATGAAGCGGCTGGGCTGGCGCACCCGTCCGAAGGAAATCCACGAGTTGCAGGCTGCCGCGGCTGTCGGCCAGATGGGGCTCGCGCAGATCTACGAGTCGAAGCTGCGCGAGCACCGCATGGGCAGTGCGCAAGTGCTGCTGACGCACGCCGATCTGGCGGATCGCGAGCGCTACCTCAACGCACGTTCGACGTTGCTGACGCTGCTGTCGCACCGTGTGATCCCGGTGATCAACGAGAACGACACGGTGGTCAACGACGAGATCAAGTTCGGCGACAACGA
>DATEFR010000712.1:0-3258 GCA_035280545.1 Burkholderiaceae bacterium
GGCCTACGACGGGCATGTCGCCGTCGACGGCCTGTCGTTCGAGGTGCCGCGCGGCAGCTTCTTTTCGATCCTCGGCCCGTCGGGCTGCGGCAAGACCACGCTGCTGCGGCTGATCGCCGGCTTCCTGAGCCCGGACCGCGGCGAGATCCGCATCGGCGGCGCGGCGATGAACGGCGTCGCACCGAACCGGCGGCCGGTCAACATGGTGTTCCAGCACCTCGCGCTGTTCCCGATGATGTCGGTCGGCGAGAACGTCGGCTACGGGCTGGCGCGGCGCGGCGTTGCGCGCGCCGAGATCGCGCAGCGCGTCGGCGCGATGCTCGAGCGCGTCGGCCTGGCGGGCGCGCAGGGCAAGCGCATCGCGCAGCTTTCCGGCGGCCAGAAGCAGCGCGTCGCGATCGCGCGCAGCCTGGTGCTCGAGCCGACCTTGCTGCTGCTCGACGAGCCGCTGGGCGCGCTGGACCTGAAGCTGCGCGAGCACATGAAGCTCGAGCTGAAGCAGCTGCAGGCCGCGTTCGGCACGACCTTCGTCTACATCACGCACGACCAGTCCGAGGCGCTGGTGCTGTCGGACCAGGTCGCGGTGATGAACGCGGGGCGCTTCGAGCAGCTCGGCACGCCGCAGGCGCTGTATTACGCGCCGCAGACGCCGTTCGTCGCCGGCTTCGTCGGCAGCAGCAACCGGATCGCGGCGCGCGCGACCGGCGTGTCGGGCGATGCAGTCGAGCTGACCAGCGTCGACGGCCTGTACCTGTTCGCGCGGCGCAGCGGGCTGGTCGTGCCGGGCGATCCGGTCGAGGCGTTCGTGAGGCCCGAGGCGATCAGCCTCGCGCGCAATCCGGCCGAGTTGCCCGACAACCAGCCCAACTACAGCGGGCGCGTCGAGAGCCTGCTGTTCGATGGCGCGAACTCGGCCGCGCATCTGCGCGAGCTGGGTACGCAACGCGAGTTCCGGGTCGCGCTGCCGCAGACCGGACGCTTCGCCGACCTGCGTGTCGGCGAGACGGTCGCGTTCGGCTTCGATCCGCAGCAGGCGGTGTGCTTCAAGGTGGGCCATGCCAGTGCCTGAGCGGCCCACCATGTCCCGCGCGTTGCAGACGCGCTTGCTGTGGGGCTTGCTGCTCGCTCCCGCGCTGCTGTGGCTGATCGGCCTGATCGTGCTGCCGCATGTCGAGCTCGCGTTGCTGTCGTTTCGCGTGCGGGTCGCACCGCGCGTCTACGAAACCGGCCTCACGCAGTACCGCACGTTCTTCGAGGAGCCGCTGTACTGGCACACCTTCGTGCGCACCGCGGTGATGTCGGTGATCGCGACCGCGCTGACGCTGCTGCTCGCGTTCCCGATCGCATGGACGATCGCGAAGATCGCGCGCGGCCGCGTGCGCGCGGCGATGTTCGTGCTGTGCCTGATCCCCTTCTGGGTCAGCGAGACGGTGCGCACGCTGGGCTGGATGATCCTGTTGCGCGAGTCGGGCGTGCTGCCGCAACTGCTCGCGGCGCTGCATCTCACGACAGTGCCGATCGAGCTGCTGTACCACGACACGACCATCCTGGTCGGCCTGGTCTACACCTCGCTGCTCTTCATGGTCGTGCCGCTGATCGGCGCGCTCGAGACGCTGGACGACTCGCTGATCGAAGCGGCCTACGACCTCGGCGGCAGCGGCCCGACGATCCTGCGCGACATCGTGATCCCGCACGCCGCGCCGGGCATCACGGCCGGCTGCATCGTCGTGTTCATGCTGACGCTGGGCAACTACCTGACGCCCACGCTGCTCGGCGGCAAGAACTCGTTGTGGTTCACCGAACAGATCTACACCCAGTTCATCACGCGCTTCAATTGGGAACAGGGCGCGGCGTTCGGCTTCCTGCTGCTCGTGCTGTCGACGGCGATCGTGTGGCTGGGCTTGAAGCTGGCCGGGCAACGGTTCGGCGACGTGATGCGAAGGACCTGACGTGATCCCGTCGCTGCCCCGACCAATCTGGCTGCGCACGAGCACGGTCGCCTACGCGCTGCTGTTCTTCGCATTCCTGTTCCTGCCGCTGGTCGTCGTCGCAGTGTTCGCGTTCAACGATGCGCCCTACCCGGCGCCGCCGTGGCGCGGCTTCACGCTCGCCTGGTTCGGCGGCAGCGGCCAGGCACGCACCGGGCTGTTCGGCGACGCGGCGCTGCTGCACAGCCTCGCGACCAGCGCCTGGGTTGCGGCATGGGTCACGCTGCTGTCGGTGCTGGCCGGCACGGCGAACGCATTCCTGATCGAGCGTGCGCGCTTCCCCGGCAAGACCGCGCTGTCGCTCTTGATGCTGGTGCCACTCGTGATCCCGGGCGTGATCCTCGGCATCTCGATCCTCGCGTTTGCAAGCCGGCTCGCGCAGCTTGCCGACGATGTATTCGGCCTCGAGCTCGAGTTCCTCCGGCCCGGGCTCACGCTGGTCGTGCTGGGCCAGTTCTCGTACATCGTCGCGATCGCGACGCTGACGATCGCCGCGCGCTTGAAGCGCTTCGACGTCACGCTCGAGGAAGCCGCTTACAACCTCGGCGCCTCGCGTGCCGCAGTGTTCGCGACGATCACCCTGCCGTACCTGAAGCCGGCGCTGGTCGGCGCCGCGGTGATCTCGTTCCTGATGTCGTTCGAGAACTTCAACACGACGCTGATGCTGGTCGGCTCCGATCCGCCGTTGACCATCCTCATGTACGGCCGGATGCGCGAAGGCGCGTCGCCGGTGCTCAATGCCGTGAGCGTGTTCCTGATGGTCGCGTCGGCGCTGCTGGCCGTGCTGCTGATGCGCGGCAGCGATCCACACGGCGCGAGCAAGTAATGTAGATTTGCATTACCATTCGGCCATGACCACCTTGACCGTGACCGCCCGGGGCCAAGTGACGTTCCGCAAGGACGTTCTGCAGCACCTGGGCATCCAGCCGGGCGACAAGATCGAACTGGATCTGCTGCCGGATGGCCGTGGCGTGCTTCGCGCGGCGCGGCCCGGCGGCAAGATCGACGAGTTCGTCGGGCTGCTCGCCGGTCGCACCTCCAAGGTCGCCACGCTCGAAGAGATCGAGGAAGCGGCCGCAAAGGGCTGGGCCGGCAAGCGGTGAAAGTTGCCGTCGACACCAACGTCCTGATCCGCGCCGTGGTGCGCGACGATGTGGTGCAGGCCAAGGCGGCCGCGAAAGTCTTGAAAGACGCCGAACTGATCGCGATCGCGCTGCCGTGCCTGTGCGAGTTCGTGTGGGTGCTGCGCAAGGTCTACGGCTTTCGGCCA
>DATEFR010000713.1:0-2646 GCA_035280545.1 Burkholderiaceae bacterium
CACCTTCCTCCCGCCCTTCGACCACCACACCGGAGACACACCCCCATGTCCAAGATGCAACCCGAGCTGCTGCATGCGGCCAGCGAGAACCTCTCGCAAGACGATCCAGACACCACCGCGATCGATGCGCGGCAACGCACGCGCCGCAAGCGCCTGTTCATGCTGCTGGGCGCGACCGTGCTGGCCGGCGGCGCCGGGCTGGCCACCTACGAACATCTTTATGCGTCGCACTTCGTCTCGACCGACAACGCCTACACCGCGGCCGAGACGGCGCAGGTGACCAGCGCGGTCAGCGGCATCGTCGCCGAGGTGCGCGCCGCCGACACGCAGCACGTGCGACACGGCGACATCGTCGTCGCGCTCGACGACACCGATGCACGGCTGGCGCTCGCGCAGGCCGAGGCCGAGCTGGGCCGGGCGATCCGCCGGGTGCGCGGTTATGTCGCGAACGACGACTCGCTGAGCGCACAGATCGATGCGCGCAGCGCCGACGAGAGGCGCGCCGAGGCACAGCTTGCGTCATCCGGCGCGGACTTCGAACGCGCCCGCATCGACCTGGCGCGGCGCGAGGCGCTGGCCGAATCGGGCTCGGTCTCGGGCGACGAGTTGACCCGGGCACGCAACGCCTTCGAGACCACCCGCGCCGCGCTGGCGGCGGCGCAGGCTTCGGCCACGCAGTCGCGCGCCAACATCGGCGCGGCACTCGGTGCACGCCAGGCGAACCGCGTGCTGATCGCCGACGCGACCGAAGACAGCAACCCCGAGGTCGCGCTGGCCCGCGCACGCCGCGATCAGGCGCGTGTGAACCTCGAACGCACCGTGATCCGCGCGCCGCTGGATGGTGTCGTCGTGCGCCGCTCGGTCCAGGTCGGCCAGCAGATCGGCAGCGGCGCCGCGCTGCTGTCGGTGGTGCCGCTCGCGGCGGTGCACGTCGACGCGAACTTCAAGGAGGTGCAGCTCGACCAGGTGCGCATCGGCCAGCCGGTCGAGCTGCAGTCGGACCTGTACGGCAGCGCGGTCCGCTACCGCGGCATCGTCGCGGGCTTGTCGGGCGGCACCGGCTCGGCGTTCGCGACGATCCCGGCACAGAACGCGACCGGCAACTGGATCAAGGTCGTGCAGCGGGTGCCGGTGCGCATCGAGCTCGATCCGCAGGAGCTGGCGACGCGGCCGCTGCAGGTCGGCCTGTCGATGACCGCGACGATCGACACGCGCAGCGTCGTGCGCTGAATGCCGTCGTCGACGAAGAAGAGGAGAGATGCCATGTCCGCGACCGTCGCCGTCGGCTCCGACGACCCCAACCTTCAACCCCTGCAGGGCGGCCTGCTGTGGCTCGCCGCGATCGTGCTCGCCGCCGCGAACTTCATCGCCGTGCTCGACATGACGATCGCGAACGTCTCGGTGCCCAGCATCGCCGGCAGCCTCGGGATCAGCAGCAGCCAGGGCACCTGGGTCATCACCTCGTACTCGGTTGCCGAGGCGATCATCGTGCCGCTGACCGGCTGGATCGCCGGCCGCTACGGCGCGGTGCGCGTGTTCGCGAGTGCGATGGCGTTGTTCGGCGCGTGCTCGGCCCTGTGTGCGTTCTCGACCTCGCTGCCCATGCTGGTGCTGGGCCGCGTGCTGCAGGGCCTCTCGGGCGGGCCGCTGATGCCGCTGTCGCAGACACTGCTGCTGCGCATCTTCCCGAAGGAGAAGGCGGCCGGCGCGACCGCGCTGTGGGCGATGACGACGCTGGTCGCGCCGGTGGCCGGGCCCATCCTGGGCGGCTGGCTGTGCGACAACTACGCGTGGCCGTTGATCTTCCTGATCAACGTGCCGCTGGCCGTGGTGTTCTCGCTGGTCGCGTGGCGCATGCTGCGGCGCTACGAGGAGGCGCTGGTGCATGCGGCCATCGACCGGGTCGGGCTGGTGCTGCTGATCGTCTTCGTCGGCGCGCTGCAGCTGATGCTGGACCTGGGCAAGGAGCACGACTGGTTCGAGTCCGACCTGATCTGCACGCTCGCGACGATCGCGGCGATCGGCTTCGCGGCGTTCCTGATCTGGGAGTTCACCGAGCGCCACCCCATCGTCGACCTGCGGGTGTTCCGGCACCGCGGCTTCGCGGTCGCGGTCGCGACGATCGCGATGGTGTTCGGCGCGTTCTTCGCGGCCAACGTGCTGACCCCGCTCTGGTTGCAGAGCTACATGGGCTACACCGCGACCTGGGCCGGCAAGACCACCGCGTGGACCGGCGTGCTCGCGGTCGTGGCCGCGCCGGTCGCCGGCACGCTGATCGCGAAGGTCGACCCGCGCCGGCTGGTGTTCGGCGGCGTGCTGTGGCTGGGCGCGCTCACCGCCTGGCGGGTCTGCGCGACCACCGACATGACCTACTGGCAGATCGCGCACCCGCTGATCATCATGGGCCTCGGGATGCCGTTCTTCTTCGTGCCCATCACGGTGCTCGCGCTGGGCAGCGTCAACGAGACCGAGACCGCGTCCGCGGCCGGGCTGATGAACTTCCTGCGCACGCTGTCGGGCGCGGTCGCGACCTCGATCGTCACGACGATGTGGGAAGACCGCACCAGCGTACGGCACGCCGACCTCGTCGGCCTGCTGGACCGCGGCGGCGACGCGGCGCGATCGCTCGCGGCCTCGGGCATGTCG
>DATEFR010000714.1:0-3713 GCA_035280545.1 Burkholderiaceae bacterium
GCCATCGTCCTGGCCTTGCCATCGTCCTTCTGCGCGACACCTTTCGAGGGCCGGTTCGCGAGTGGTTTACCCAGGTGATGCGAGCCCCACGGCTCATCCCAGGTAAACCCAAAGATTGTAGCACCCTCGATGAGCATCGACCTGATCGACCAGCGCGAACGGATCATCAGCGGCAGTACGAGCGCCGAAGCGCTGCTCGACGACGCCTTGCGGGAAGCACGCGCACCGTCCAATCGCCACACCTTCATCTCGCTGGATGAGCCGGCTGCGCGCGCCGTGGCCCGCGCTGTCGACGCACTGCGCGCCGCCGGCGGGCCGTTACCGCCATTGGCCGGGCTTGCGATCAGCATCAAGGATCTGTTCGACGTGCACGGCCAACCCAGCACGGCTGCGGCGAAAGCGCTGGCCGACATCAGGCCGGCCGCGGCCGACTGCACCGCGGTGGCGCGGCTGCGCCGGGCCGGCGCGGCGCTGATAGGCCGCACCAACATGTCGGAGTTCGCGTTTTCCGGCGTCGGCATCAATCCGCACCACGGCACGCCGGCCAATCCGGCGGCCGCGGAGGTCGACCCCGCCACCGCGCGTGCTCCCGGCGGCTCGACATCCGGCGGCGCCACGTCGGTCGCGACCGGTGCAGCCTGGGCAGCGCTCGGCTCCGACACCGGCGGCTCGATTCGCATCCCCGCCGCGTTGCAAGGGTTGGTGGGCTTCAAGAACACCGCGCGCTTGACGCCGACCGACGGCGCCGTGCCGCTCTCGACCACGCTGGACACCGCCTGTGCGATCACCCGCTCGGTGCGCGACGCGGTGCTGCTGCACGGGCTGCTGGCCGACCGGCCCGTGCAACTCGCGCACCGGCCGCTCGCGGCCTACCGCTTCGCGGTGCCGGCCACGGTGATGCTCGACGGGCTCGATGCCAGCGTGGCGGCCGCGTTCCGGCGCAGCATCGCCGCGCTGCGCGATGCCGGTGCGCGGATCGACGAGATCACGCTGGTCGCACTGGGCGAAGTCGCCGTAATCAACGCCGACGGCGGCTTTCCCGCGGCCGAAAGCTGGACTTGGCATCGCAAGCTGATCGCCGAGCGCGAAGCGATGTACGACCCGCGCGTTGCGCTGCGCATCCGACGCGGCGAGCGCATGAGCGCGGCCGACTACCTGGACCTGCAGCGCGAGCGCGCCGCCTGGATTGCGCGCATGCACGATGCGCTGCGCGGCTATGACGCCATGCTGAGCCCGACCGTGCCCATCGTCGCACCGCCGCTGGCGCCGCTGCTCGCGAGCGACGAAGCTTTTTTCGCCGCGAACGGTGCGCTGCTGCGCAACCCGGCGCTGGTGAACTTCCTCGACGGCTGCGCGCTCTCCCTGCCCTGTCAACGATCCGGCGAGCTTCCGGTCGGCCTGATGGTCTGGCGCGAAGCGCTGGCCGACGACACCGTGCTCGACGCTTCGCTCGCGATCGAATCGGCCCTGCGCGCCTCGCGCGCTGCAGGCTGAGGCCGCGCGGAGATGAGAGTCGCTGTCATAGGCGCCGGCATCATCGGCGTGACCACCGCGTACGAGCTCTGCGGCGACGGCCACGAGGTGACCGTGTTCGAGCGCCGCGGCAGCGTCGCCGCCGAAACCAGCTTCGCGAACGCCGGCGTGATCGCGCCGGGCTACGTGACGCCGTGGGCCGCGCCCGGCATGCCGGCCAAGGTGCTGCGCTACCTGGCGAGCCGGCATGCGCCGGTACGCCTGCGGCCGACACTGGCCCCGCACACGCTGGCCTGGCTGTGGCAATGGTGGCGCGCCTGCCGCGCCCGTACCTACCAGGCGAATCGGCTGCGCATGCAGCGCCTCGCCGCGTTCAGCCGCGAGCGGCTGCACGAGATCACCGCGGCGCTGGAACTGGACTACGAGCACACCGAGGGCTACCTCGTGCTGCTGCGCTCGCCTCGCGACCTCGCCCTCGCCAAGCCGGGGCTCGAATCGCTGTCCGCGCTGGGCACGCGTTTCGAGATGCTCGATGCGGCACGCTGCCTGCAGGTCGAACCCGGGCTGAACCCCGACGCCGAGCTGCACGCCGGCATCTGGCTGCCCGACGACGAGGTGGGCAACTGCCGCCAGTTCGCGCACCTGCTGCGACATGCAGCGCAACAGCTCGGCGTGCGCTTTCGCTTCCACACGACCGTGCGCCGGATATTGCCGGGCAAGACGCCGCAGCTCGAGCACGTCTATGCGCCGCCGGACGATTCGACGGTGCTGACGCTGATTGCGCCCGAACCCGACGACCCTCGTTTTCGCGACACGCAGCCGCTGCCGTTCCACGAGCTGACCGAGAGCTTCGACGCGGTCGTCGTCTGCGCCGCCCTCGGCGCGCCGGCACTGCTGCGCCCGCACGGGCTCAGGCTGCCGCTCGAAGCGGTGCACGGCTACTCGATCACCGCACCACTGCGCCATCACGAAGCGCACCCCGAGCTCGGCCCGCGCTCGGGCCTGATGGACGAGCGCTACAAGGTTGCGATCAGCCGCCTCGGCGCGCGCGTGCGCGTGGCCGGGAGCGCCGAGATCGGCGGCTCGCCGACACGCCAGAACAAGGCCGCGCTGGACACCTTGTACAAGGTGCTGCACGACTGGTTCCCCGGCGTCGCACGGCTGAGCCATGCACAGCGCTGGAAAGGCGCGCGGCCGATGCTGCCCGACGGCCCGCCGGTGCTGGGCACCAGCGGCCTCGAGGGCATCTGGCTGAATCTCGGCCACGGGTCCAGCGGCTGGGCGTTGTCGTGCGGCTCGGCACGGCTGCTCGCCGACGCGCTCGCGGGACGGCCGCCGTCCGTCGACATCGACGGGCTGGGCATCGAGCGGCTGCTGGCCTGATTCGCGCCTTGCGGCGATGATCGGACGATGCCGACGACACCGCTGCCCCTCCTGCCCGCACGCGCCGATCACGCGCTGTACAGCGTCGCGCAGACGAGGACGGTCGAAGCGATCGAGCTCACGAAGCAGCCGGTGCCGCCGTTGATGCAGCGCGCCGGCGAGGCCATCGCACGCCTTGCGCTCGCGGTCGCGCCGCATGGGCGCCGCGTCTGGATCGCGGCCGGCCCTGGCAACAACGGCGGCGACGGGCTCGAGGCCGCATTGCAGCTGCAGCGCAGCGGCCGGCAGGTCGAGGTCGCGCTGCACGCCGGCGCGAAGACACCGGCCGATGCACAGGCCGCGCTGCAGCGTGCGCAGGCGGCCGGTGTCGAGATCCAACCCGGCGTGACGAGGCCGCATGGGCTCGGCGAGCTCGATGCGGGCGACCTCGCGATCGACGCGTTGTTCGGGATCGGCGCGAGCCGTGCGCCGTCCGGCGCGATCGCCGAGACGATCGCGCAGCTCAACGGCCTGCGCTGCCCGGTGCTGGCCGCCGACATCCCCTCCGGTCTCGATGCCGACACCGGACGCACGCTGGGCGATGGCGCTTCGTCGTGCGTCGTCGCCCAGCACACCTTGACGCTGCTGACGGCCAAGCCCGGACTGTTCACGGCGTCGGGGCGCGATCACGCCGGACGGATCTGGCTGGCGTCGCTGGGCGTCGACCCCGCGGCGCACACAAACGCGACCGGCGCGCCGGCGGCCTGGTTGCGCAGCCTCGCCGCCCGCCCCCCGCACGCAACGCGCCGGCATGCGCAGCACAAGGGCAGCTTCGGCGATGTCGCGGTGGTCGGCGGCAGCCCCGGCATGGCCGGTGC
>DATEFR010000715.1:0-6747 GCA_035280545.1 Burkholderiaceae bacterium
CTCTTCTGTTCGGGAAAACCTTTTGGTTGGATTCGTTCTTGTTGCTCTTTCGCCTGCGTTGCCGACCGCGCCGTCACATGGGGACGGCGCCCGCCGGGCGAGCGCAAGGCGCTGCATCACCGGATGACCGGGCTTAGCGCCCGATCGCACCACGACGCTAAACTGTGAAAAATCAAACACTTACAGCAGCTACGTGGCGGAACGGATTATAGGGGGCAAACGGGCGGCCGCGAGCGGCGCCGCGGCCAAGCCCATGACGGCGGCCGAGCCGGCCGCCGCGGTGCGGCGGATCCGCATCGACGAAGGCTCCGACGGCCAGCGGCTGGACAACTTCCTGATCAAGCTGTTGAAGGGCGTGCCCAAGACCCACGTCTACCGCGTGATCCGTTCCGGCGAAGTGCGCGTCAACAAGGGTCGCGCCGGCGCCGACACGCGGCTCGCGCTCGGCGACGAGGTGCGGGTGCCGCCGGTGCGCGTCGCGGACCGTGCGCAGGCCGACGATAGCCCTGCGCCACCGCGCGAGTTCGACGTGGTCTACGAGGACGAGCACCTGCTCGCGATCGCCAAGCCCGCCGGCGTGGCGGTGCACGGCGGCAGCGGCGTCAGCTTCGGCGTGATCGAGCAACTGCGGCGCGCGCGACCCGGCGCGAGGTTCCTCGAGCTCGTGCACCGGCTCGACAAGGAAACCTCCGGCCTGCTGCTGATCGCGAAGAAGCGCTCGGCGCTGGTCGCGCTGCAGGACCAGCTGCGCGCGCGCGAAACCGGCAAGACCTACGCGGCGCTCGTGATCGGCGAGTGGCCGGCGAGCCGCAAGGTCATCGACGTTGCCCTGCACAAGTTCCTGACCGCGCAGGGCGAGCGGCGCGTTCAGGCTTCGAGGAATGGCGACGAGGTCGGCAAGCGCTCGATCACGCTGGTCCGCATCGCACGCAAGCTCGCCGGCTATACGCTGCTGGACGTGACGATCAAGACCGGCCGCACGCACCAGATTCGCGTGCATCTGGCCCATGAAGGCCATCCGATCGTGGGTGACGACAAGTACGGCGACTTTGCGCTGAACAAGCGCCTGGCGCGCGGCGAGGCGGTGCCGAACGTCCGCTTCGACCGCATGTTCCTGCACGCACGGCGCCTGCGCTTTACCCATCCGGCCAGCGGCGACGTCGTCGAACTCGAGGCGCCGTTGCCGGCAGAATGCGAACAGTTGCTGCATTCGTTGTCATGAAGACTTCCCGCCAGTTCGACCTGATCGTCTTCGATTGGGACGGCACACTGTTCGACTCGACGGCGCTGATCACGCGTTGCATCCAGGCGGCCTGCGCCGATGTCGGCTGCGCCGTGCCGAGCGACGCGCAGGCGAGCTACGTGATCGGCATGGGGCTGGCCGAGGCGCTGCAGCACGCCGCGCCGACGCTGCCGCGCGAGCGCTACCGCGAGCTGGCCGAGCGCTACCGTCATCACTACTTCGCGCGCCAGCACGAGGTCGTGCTGTTCGAAGGCGCGCTCGAGATGCTGCAGGCGCTGAAAGGCCGCCGGCACCTGCTCGGCGTGGCGACCGGCAAGTCGCGCCGCGGACTCGACGAAGCACTGCACGGCACCGCGCTGAACGGCCTGTTCGATGCGACCCGCACCGCCGACGAGACCGCCTCCAAGCCCGACCCGCGCATGCTGCTCGAGCTGATGGACGAGTTCGGCATCGCGCCGCAGCGCACCGTGATGGTCGGCGACACCACGCATGACCTGCTGCTCGCCGCCAATGCCGGCACCGCGAGCATAGGCGTCAGCTACGGGGCGCACGACCACGCCGCGTTCGCCGAGTTCGCGCCGCGGCATGTCGCGCATTCGGTTGCGGATCTGAGCGATTGGCTGGCGCGCCATGGCTGAATTCGGCCGCGACCCGCGTGTCCCGCCGCCGTTGCCGGCGGATCCGCCGCGCGTCGAGCTGCCGCTGTGCCCTTCGGCCGACCTGGTCGAGCGCGGTGCCGCCTACGTGTTCGACGTGCTGCAGTACGGCGAGCCGGCACGCGCGTTCGCGCTGCGCTTCGACGGCCGGGTCGTCGCCTACCTGAACCGCTGCCTGCACGTGCCGGCCGAGATGGACTGGCAACCCGGCGAGTTCCTCGACAGCAGCAAGGAATACATCCTCTGCGCGACCCACGGCGCGGCCTACGAGCCGCAGGGCGGGCGTTGCGTCGGCGGCCCGTGCGGCCGCGGCAAGCTGACCGCGATCGACGTGGCCGAGCGCGACGGCCAGGTCTATTGGTATCCTTCACGCGACACACGACCGGCGTTCGCCGACTGATCGTTCCGCCACCCCTGCAACCCGGCTGCCGCGCGTGAGCACGGCAGGACATCCATGAGCACGCCCGAAGACAACTCGCCCCCGCCTTACGAGCCGGTGCCGCCGCCCATCCCGCCGCAGCCCGAACCGCCGCAGCCCGTGCCGCCGTTGCAGCAAACGGTCGCCGTGCCGCCGGCCGGCGACACGCTGGCCGAGCAGTTCGCGCGCGCCTACCTGATGGACCGGCGCAGCGAACGCCGCTGGCGCGTGTTCTTCCGGCTGAGCTGGCTGCTGCTGGTGATCGCGATCGCCTACGGCGTGTTCGCGGCGCGCACCAAGACGGCGGCGCCCAGCGGCCCGCACACCGCGCTGATCGAAGTGCGCGGCGAGATCGCCGAGGGCGTCGAGGCGAGCGCGGAGAATCTGGTCTCCGGCATCAAGTCGGCGTTCGAGGACAACGGCGCCCAGGCGATCGTGCTGCGCATCAACTCGCCGGGCGGCAGCCCGGTGCAGGCCGGCATCGTCAACGACGAGATCCGCCGCCTGAAGAAGCTGCACAACAAGAAGGTCTACGCAGTCGTCGAGGAGACCTGCGCGTCGGGCGCTTATTACATCGCGGTCGCGGCCGACGAGATCTACGTCGACAAGGCGTCGATCGTCGGCTCGATCGGCGTGCTGATGGACAGCTTCGGCGCGACCGGCCTGATGGAGAAGCTCGGCGTCGAGCGCCGCCTGCTGACCGCCGGCGAGAACAAGGGCATCGGCGACCCGTTCTCGCCGCTCGCGCCCAAGCAGCGCGCCTACATCCAGGCGATGCTGGATCAGATCCACCATCAGTTCATCCAGGTCGTGCGCGACGGCCGCGGCAAGCGCCTGAAGGAGACGCCGGAGATGTTCAGCGGTCTGTTCTGGAACGGCGAGCAGGCGCTGCAGCTCGGCCTGGCCGACCACCTGGGCAACCTCGACTACGTCGCGCGCGAGGTGGTCAAGGCCGAGGAGGTGGTCGACTACACGCCGAAGGAGAACGTCGCCGAGCGGCTCGCGAAGCGCTTCGGCGCCGCCATCGGCGCCGGTGCCGTGAAGGCGCTGCAGAGCAGCCTGACGACGCTGCGCTGAGCGCCTGCGGGCGCTTCGTTCCCGTCGGCGGCATGGCCGGCGGCGTCACGCCGTCAGCATGCCCTTGGTCTCGATGAACTTGACGACCTCGGCCAGCCCGGCCTGGGTCTTCAGGTTCGTCATCACGAACGGCTTCAGCCCCTGCGGCGTCGTGCGCATGCGCTTGGTGTCGGCTTCCATCACGTCCAGGTTCGCGCCGACGTGCGGCGCGAGGTCGGTCTTGTTGATCACGAAGAGGTCGCTCTTGGTGATGCCGGGGCCGCCTTTGCGCGGGATCTTCTCGCCGGCCGCGACGTCGATCACGTAGATCGTCAGGTCCGAGAGCTCGGGGCTGAAGGTCGCGGCCAGGTTGTCGCCGCCGCTCTCGATGAACACCACGTCGGCATTCGGGAACTTCGCGAGCATGCGGTCGACCGCCTCGAGGTTGATCGACGCGTCCTCGCGGATGGCGGTGTGCGGGCAGCCGCCCGTCTCGACGCCCATGATGCGCTCGGCTTCGAGCGCGCCGGCGACGGTCAGCAGCCGCTGGTCTTCCTTCGTGTAGATGTCGTTCGTGACGACGACGAGGTCGTAGGTCTCGCGCATCGCCTTGCACAGCATCTCGACCAGCGTGGTCTTGCCCGATCCGACCGGCCCGCCGACGCCGACGCGCAGCGGGGGCAGTTTGCGGGTGCGGTTCGGGATCGTGTGCAGGGCGGCAGCGTTCATGCGGGGATTATCGGCAATCCCCGCTCTGGGCGTGCCGCGGTCTACGCCGCGATGCCGACCGTCAGCGTGAGCGCATAACCCGCGCTCACGCTGCCGGTGATCGTCGGGGTCTCGAGCGTCGCGCCATCGCTGAACACGTTGTCGGTGGCCAGCGACACCTGTGCGAGATTGGTGACGCTCGCGCTGTAGCCGCTGGTCGCGTAGACGGTGTCGCACACCGACTTGACCATCGCGATCTGCGAGATCTTCGAGACGTTCGAAACGCTGGTCGCCTTCGCCAGGCTCGGGTAGATCTCGAAGTGGATGTGCGGCCAGCGCCCCGAGTAGCAGGCCGGAAAGATCGTCGTGAACGTGACCTGGCCGTTGCTGTCGGTGACCTGCACGCCACGCAGGTAGTTCTCGCCGGTGACGCCGGCCGAGTACAGCGAGTACAGGCCCGACTGGTTGCAGTGCCAGATGTAGATCGCGTAGCCGGAGAGGGCCGCACAGCTCGAGTTGGTGTTGACCAGGTTCAGCGTCACGGTCAGCGGCACGCCGCTCGCGACGCCGCTCGCGCCGTTGAAACTCGAGCGGATGTCGCTGCGCACGATGCCGCTCAACAGCAGCGCGTTCAGCGAGGTGGTGCCGTCGGCCGGGTAGGGGCCGTTGGTCTCGGTCGGAATCACCGAACAGCTGCCGCTGCTCGTCGTGGTGGTCGTCGTGGTCGTGGTGGTGGTGGTCGTCGTGTCGCTCGAACTGCTGCTGGTGCTCGAGCCGCTGCTGTCATCGCCGCCGCCGCCGCAACCGATCAGCGGCATCGCGCCGATGCCGGCACCGGCAAAACCGGCCAGCCAGGCAAGCGCGCGGCGGCGCTTCAACGCGCTGGCGTGTTGTGCCTGCTGGGACACCAGGTCGCGCAGGTCGCGCTCGAGGCCGTCGTGGTGATGGTGATGATCGTGGTGTGACGGGTGGTCTTGCATCGTGGTCTCGGGGCTGGATCGTTCCGGGGGTGGGGTCGGCGTGCAGTCAGCGCCATTGCGGCGCTGGTTCCATGTCGTCGCGGCGCCGCCGCGGCGGCGGTTCCTGCAACGAGTTCAGCCAGCAGGCTTGCAGCCGATCGACTTCGCGCGTCAGGCGGCGCAGCCACGCGACGGTGACCACAGCGCCTTGCGCCTGTTGGGCCTGCGTTGCGAGCTCGCCGATCTCGCGGACGGCGGCCTGCAACCGCTTCAGCTCGAGTGCGGCGTCAGCATCCAGCGGCTCGAGGTTGTGCGCGCTGCTGCTGCGGCGGTCGTTTTCGAGGTGGCCCAACGTGCTGTGGTCGAAGTACATGGATGCGGAATCTTGAGGCTGCACCTTGTCCTGCGTTTGCTGCGTTTGTGTCGAGGTCGACACGGTTGTCCCCAGCCGTTGGTGCACGAAGCGGGTGGGCGACGACCGGGTCAGCGCGACGGCGGTTGGCCGCCGCCGGGGCCGCCCGGTGGCGGACCGCCTAGCGGCCGCGCCGCCAGTACGTCGCCGAGCTTCTGGCACACGCCGCTCACCGTTTCGCCGTTGCGCAGCTTGAAGCTGACCTGCGTGCCCTCGGTCTTGCCCTGGCACGCGGCAATCGCTTCGGGCGGCGGGCCCGGCGGGCGACCGCCCGGCGGCGGCGCGCTCGCCGCGTTGCCGGTCGAGGAAGAAGCGGTGGTCTGCGCGGCCGCAGCCGGCGCGCCGTGCAGGGCCAGTCCAAGTGCCAGGACGAGGGTCGCCACGGGAATTCGTCTTGTCGTCATTCGCGAAGGTGTCGGATGGAGTGGCCGAATCTTCGCGAAGTCAGGTATCCCGGTTGTGCCTGTGATGTGTCGAGGACGACACACACGCCGGCCCGGCGCCGGTCGCGGCGCTCAGTCGCCGCGTGTCGTCGACAGCACCAGCTCGGCACGCAGCCCGCCTTCGGGGCGGTTGGCGAGGGTCAGCCTGCCGCCGTCGCGCTCGGCCAGGTCGCGGGCGATGTACAGGCCGAGACCGGCGCCCGCGTTGAGCGCAGCCTCTCCGACAGCCGCCTGCCGGAACGGCGCGAACATCGCGTCGATCAGGTGCGGCGCGATGCCGGGCCCATCGTCGTCGA
The DNA here is from genome assembly GCA_035280545.1 of Burkholderiaceae bacterium. Taxonomy (GTDB): domain Bacteria; phylum Pseudomonadota; class Gammaproteobacteria; order Burkholderiales; family Burkholderiaceae_C; genus DATCSE01. The sequence goes on from DATEFR010000715.1 coordinate 6,192, forward strand.
CGATCACGCGCGCTTCGGCGTGGGCTGTCTGGACCGCGACGCGTGCGCTGCCGCCGTGCCGCAGCGCGTTGCCGATCAGGTTGCCGAGCACGCGGGCCAACGCCTGCGGCTGCGCGTACACGAGCGCGGGCATCTCGGGCAGCCCGACCATCCCGGCGGGCAGACCCTGCTCGGCCAGGTCGTCGACCAGCGACTGCACCAGGGCACCCAGGTCGAGCCGCTGCCGCACGCCACCGCCCTGGCGGCCGCGCATCATCTCGAGCACGCTGCCGATCAACTGGTCCATCTCCTGCACATCGACGATGCAGCGCTCGGCCTGCTCCGGCGGCGTCATCGCCTCGAGGCGCACGCGCATGCGGGCGAGTGGCGTGCGCAGGTCGTGCGAGATCGCGGCCATCAGCAGGTCCTGCGCATCGAACTGTTCGTGCAACCGCTGCGCCATCTCGTTGAAAACCTGCGCGGTCTGGCGCACCTCCAGCGTGCCGCGGTTCGCGTCGAGCTGCGGGGCCGGCGCACGCGCCAGCCCGCCGGGGCCGGGCCGGCTGCCGAGTCCGCG
>DATEFR010000716.1:0-2578 GCA_035280545.1 Burkholderiaceae bacterium
GGCGAACGCGGCGGCGAGCCGTCCGAGCTCGCGCTGATGGCGCTCGGCGACTGCATCGAGCCGCTGTCGCCGCAGGTCTCGTACCTGGCCGCGCGCGGCCTGCCGATCCGCCATGTCAACGCGGCCGGCTCGACCGCGCCGTTCCTGCGCGCCGTGCTGGAAGCGGCGCCCGACTGCGACGTCGTGCTGATGCACGCGAGCGCGAACGACCTGTGCCGCATGTTCGCGCGCACCGTGCAGGGCGATGCCGAAGTCGGCGTCACGCCGCGCCCGCTGCTGCTGGCCGACGACCGGCCGGCCAGCGTCACGCATGCCTATGCGGCGATGAAGCTGCTGACGCAGCGCGCCGGCCTGGTCGTGCACGACCTGCTGCTCGGCGCCGCGCCGCAATCGCCGCGCTCGGAGCGCATCGCGATGCAGATCGCGACCTGCGCCGACGACTTCCTCGGTGCGGTGCTGCGCGACTGGGTGCAGATCGACCCGGCCTGCAACCCGACCGACGCACCGACCGCCGCGCTGCGCCGGCTGGTGCACGAACAACTTCAATCGGCGCTGGGCGACGCGGCCGTCGCACCGGCGATCAGCCCGGCTGTCTTCGATCGCCGCCGCGCTGACTTCTCGGCCCGTCACTGATTTCTCTCGGAGCGACCCCATGTACACCGCCAAAGGCCGACTCGACCTGGATTCGCAGCTCAAGCAGCACAGCACGCTGGTGCGCCGCCTCGCGCACCAGATGATCGCGAAGCTGCCCGCCAACGTCGAGATCGACGACCTGATCCAGGTCGGCATGATCGGGCTGGCCGATGCGCTGTCGCGCTTCGACGCCAGCCAGGGCGTGCAGTTCGAGACCTTCGCGACCCAGCGCATCCGCGGCGCGATGCTCGACGAGCTGCGCGGCAACGACTATCTGTCGCGCGGCACCCGCAAGCAGCAGCGCTCGATCGAGGCCGCGGTGCACAAGCTCGAGCAGAAGCTGGGCCGCGCGCCGGCCGAGAGCGAGATCGCGAAGGAGATGGGCGTCACGCTGGCCGAGTACCAGGAGTTGCTCGGCAAGGTGCGCGGCACCCAGCTCGTCTACCTCGAGGACATGTCGGGCGACGAGGGCGACAACGATTTTCTCGACCGCCATGTCGCCGACGAGGACAGCAACCCGCTCGCGCAGCTGCAGGACCACCGCATGCGCGAGGCGCTGATCGAGGCGATCAAGGTGCTGCCCGAGCGCGAGCAGTACGTGATGAGCATGTACTACGAGCACGACATGAACCTGAAGGAAATCGCCGCGGTGCTGAAGGTCACCGAGTCGCGGGTCTGTCAGCTGCACAGCCAGTCGATCGCGCGGCTGCGCGTCAAACTTCGAGCGTATTGATGGACCACCCCCGGAGCGGCTTCGCCGCTCCCCCTTGAGGGGGCGACCCCAGCGGACCGGCGAAGCCGGATCCGCGGCGTCCGCTTGGTGCGTGCCGATAACGTCAAAAAGAAGGCTGATATGAAGAAGCTTTTGTTGGCCCGAAGTGAAAGCCGTTCCATCATCGAGCCGAAGGTTGCGCCGGCCACGGCGCCGGACCTGACCGCGGCGGTCCGCTCGATCAGCCAGCAGGCCGCGAGCATCGGTCGCGAGGCGGCCGAGGTGCGCGGGTTGCTCGACGATACGACCAAGGCGTCGGAGCGCAGCGCGCAGGGCGTTGCGGCGCTGGTCGAGCAGATCCAGGGCGTGACGCGTGCGCAGGACGGCATCGCGAACGTCTCCAACACCAGCCTGGAGGCGGTCGAGCGCGTGCGCAGCGCGGTCGACGGCGTCGGGCGCGAGGTCTCCGAAGTCGTCGCGACCTTGCGTGAAGTCGCGGGTGCGGCCGAGAGCATCACGAAGATCGCGCTGCAGACCCGGCTGGTCGCGTTCAACGCGTCGGTCGAGGCCAAGCGTGCCGGCGAGGCCGGGCGCGGCTTCGGCGTCGTCGCCGACGCGGTCAAGGACCTGGCCGCGAAGGTCGAGTCGTCGTCGAAGGAGATCATGCGGACCATCGGCGTGCTCGATGCGCGCGTCGACGCGCTCGCCAAGGAGATCCGCTACGACGAGGGTGCCGACACCCAGGGCGCGTTTCACAGCGCGCTGGCCGACGTGCGCCGCGGCGTCGGCGACATCATCGGCGCTGCGCAGCAGAGTCGCACGATCTGCACCGGGCTGGACGGGCAGATGGGGGCGATCGTCGCCGAGATCGGCCAGACCGGCCGCGCGCTCGGCGCCGCGATGAAGCGCAGCGAGAATTTTCTCGGCGTCTCCGAGCGGCTGATCGAACTCGTCGCCGAATGCGGCATCGAGACCGAGGACACGCCTTACATCGCGGCGGCCCGCGAAGCCGCCGGGCAGATCGCGCAGTTGCTCGAGGACGCCGTGCGCACCGGCACGATCAGCGAAGCGCACCTGTTCGACGAGGCGTATCAGGCGATCCCGAACACGAACCCGGCGCAGCACGCGACGCGCTTCGTCGCGCTGGCCGACCGCCTGTTCCCGCAGGTGCAGGAGCGCGTGCTGGGCCTGAGCGACAAGGTCGTGTTCTGCATCGCGGCCGATCGCAATGGC
>DATEFR010000717.1:0-2585 GCA_035280545.1 Burkholderiaceae bacterium
GCAAGCACGTGCCGGCGCGTACCCGCGCATTCGTCGACTTTCTCGTGCAGACCTTCGGCGGCGAGGATCGCGACCCCTGGCTGATCGCGGCCGGCTGCGAGACGCTGCCGTGTGCGAATCACGTCAGCGCGGCGAAAAGCCCGGCGCTGTCGGTCGCGGGCTGACCGCGGCGCCGGCCGCCGGCGCACGATCTCGACAGGCCGTCAGTAGAACGCGTCGATGCGCGCCGCGCCCATCAGCGGTTCGAGCAGCCGCGAGAGGGGCCGCAGCGCGCTGTAGCGTGCCGCGACCTTGTGCGCATAACCGAAGAAGCGTGGCAGGTCATTCACGTAGCGCGGTTTCGCGTCGCGATGCTTGAGCCGGCAGAAGATGCCCAGCACCTTCAAGTGGCGCTGCAGCCCCATCCACTCGATCTGGCGCCAGAACTCGCCGAAGTCGTCGGGCAGCGGCACCGCGGCCTTGCGCGCGGCCTGCCAGTAGCGCACTGCCCAGTCGATCTCCTGTTCTTCGTCCCACGAGATGAAGGCGTCGCGCAGCAGCGATGCGATGTCGTAGCTGATCGGGCCGCGCACCGCGTCCTGGAAGTCGAGAATGCCGGGGTTCGGTACGCCGACCATCAGGTTGCGCGGCATGTAGTCGCGATGCATCGCGACGGTGGGTTGATCGAGCGCGCTCTTCGCGAGCAGATCGCAGGCGGCCGACCAGACGGATTGCTGCTCGGCCGACCAGCTCACGCCGAGCTCGCGCTGCACGCACCATTCGGGGAAGATCGCAAGCTCGCGCCGCACGAATGCCTCGTCGTACAGCGGCAAGGCGTTCGCGTCGGCGCGGCGCTGCCAGGTGACGAGCGCGGCGATCGCATCGCGCATCAGCGTGTCGCAGGTCTTGAAGTCGCCGGCGGTCTGCGCTTCTTGCAGCGTTGCGAGATAAAGCTGCTCGCCGAGATCGGTGAGCAGCAGGAAGCCGTTCGCGATGTCCTGCTCGAGCACGCGCGGCGCGTTCAGCCCGATGTGCTGCAGCATCGCCGCGACCGCGACGAACGGGCGCACGTCCTGCATCGCCGGCGGTGCGTCCATCACGATGAAGCTCGTGCCGTCGTCGGTGTCCAGGCGCAGATAGCGGCGGAAGCTCGCGTCGCTCGATGCGTTGCGCAGCGTCTCGGGTCGCAGGCGATGCGCCGCGCGGATGCCGGCCAGCCAGCGCTCGAACAGTGCCAGGCGGGTCGGGTCGGACCAGGGGATGAGGGCGGCGGTCAAGGCGGCAGGCTCAGAAGGAATCAGGACGAGGCCCTCGTGGATAATCGATTCTACAAACCACGGTGCCCGCAGCAGGCCCGGCCGCGCCTCCATGCGAGCCAGCCTGCGCCGAAAGCGGTGCGCTCAACAGCAAGCATCCCGGTTCTCGCTCTTGCCGCCCTCGAAGTTGCCCTGCGCGGCGCACGCGCGTCTGACCCCGTTGGCCGCGTCGCTGGCCACGTGGTGGCTGGCTGCCGCGCCGGCGTCGGCCTGGGCACAGGCGGTGACACCGCCGGCCGCCGCCGCGAGTGCCGCGCCCGGGATCGAGCTGCGCATGTCGCCCGAGCTGAAGGCCCCGCCGCGCGGCGATGCGGCCAAGCAGTTGCCGGCCTTCCTCGAAGCGCGGGAGGTGCGCGGCCGGCCCGATCTCGAGACGATTGCCGAAGGTGATGTCGAGTTTCGCCGCGGCGGCGTCGTGATCCGCGCGGATCGCTTGACCTACGAGCAGTCCGACGACCTGGCGACCGCACGCGGCAATGTGCGCATCAGCAAGGACGGCAACCGCTACAGCGGCCCCGAGCTGCAGCTGAAGATCCAGCGCTTCGAAGGCTACTTCCTGAACCCGACGTACTACTTCGCGCGCACCGGTGCCGGGGGGACCGCGAAGCGGATCGACTTCATCGACGAGCAGCATTCGATCGCGACCGGCGCGACCTACACCAGCTGCACGCCCGATGGCTCGGGCACGCCGGCCTGGCTGCTGTCGACCAACAAGGTCGATCTCGATTTCGCGACCAACGAAGGTGTCGCCGAAGGCGCGGTGCTGCGGTTTCTCGGCATGCCGATCCTCGCGGCGCCGCACTTCAGCTTTCCGCTGACCGATGCGCGCAAGTCGGGCTGGCTGCCGCCGACGATCGTGCCGGTCGACAGCCGCAGCGGCCCGCGGGTCGGCGTTCCGTACTACTGGAACATCGCGCCGAACCGCGACATGACGTTCTATCCCGAGGTCAGCACGCGCCGCAGCGCCTCGCTGGGCACGGAGTTCCGCTACCTCGAGCCCAGCTACAACGGCGCGGTCAAGCTGAATCTGACCCCGTATGACCGCACCACCGGCACGACGCGCTACGGCTTCACCGGCACGCACGACAGCGATTTCGGCGGCGGCCTGCGCCTGGAGACGCGGCTGCTGCGCGTCTCCGACGATGACTACTGGAAGGACTTCCCGAGCGACATCTCGACGCTGACGCCGCGCCTGTTGCAGTCCGACGTGAACCTGATGCGCGAGGCCGGCGACTGGACGACCTACATCCGGATGCGCGGCTGGCAGGTGCTGCAGACCACCGACCCGAC
>DATEFR010000718.1:0-2750 GCA_035280545.1 Burkholderiaceae bacterium
GCGACGATGCGGCTGCCGACTTCGCCGAGGTGGTGACCGTGGTTCATGATCTCCGCCTCTTTGAGGATATAGAACCACAAAGGCGCAGCGCCCGCGAGCCACTTCTTGTTCGGCGGCTTCTGGAAGAACTCCGTGCCCTCGGGCCACGGCACCAATGCTTCCTCCTCGTTGCGCACCGACCAGAGCTGCTCGTCGCTGAGCACCTCCTGCACACCCATCATGCGTGCGACGTTCTGCCCGGACGGCAGCCCCATGCTGAAGCCACGCTGCAGATTGCGGAATGCCAGCGACGCGAACGGTGACGGCGCGCCCGCGAACTCCGGCAGTGCACCGAGCGGGTCCACGAGGAAGGCGTCGATGCGATAGCTCGGCTGCGGAATCTGCTTCTCGCCATCCGGGTGAGTGCCGGGCACGCCAAAGAAGAACGACCAGTCGATTCCCCAAGCGGCCGGCAGTCCCTCGCCAAAGCCGTTCATCGCATCGGTCGTCGCGCTGGACTGCCGCACGAAGATGGGGATGCGCCCGAACGGCTTGCCATTGAAATTGGCCGAGCTCTTCGCGACGTCGTTGAGCGCATAGCTGGGCCGCACCATCGAATGCCCGAAGCGGTAGGCCGCAACCGAGAACTCGACCGGGATGTAGGCCTGCCCGCCATGCGGGCGGTAGAACTGCAGATTCGGTTCGCGCCGGCCCGCCGACGGCATCACCGCGGCCACGACCGCCGGGTCGCAGATCTTCGGCAGAAAGTCGTGCAGCACGATCCACTGGTACGACCAGCGCACGATACGCTGTGCCTCGCTGAAGTGCGCGTCCTGCTGGCTGGGGCCGAAATTTGGCGCGATCTGGGCGTAGATCTTGTTGTGAAACTTCAGGAACAGCGCCTGAATCTGGGCCACGATCTTGTTTTCGTCGTTGCGCTTGTCGCCGATCAGTGCCGTGCCATCGCCGGTGCGCTGCAGATCGGGACGATCCATCCCCGCAATGCCTCGGTTGGCTCCCAGGATGAACGTGCCGCGCCCGGAAGCCTTGTCGTACAGGTAGGGCTGGTCGGCTGGGCCGCGCCCGTACAGGCAATCCAGGTCGAGCCGCGGCGTGCGGAAGTCCTCGAGCGCATCCGGATCGTTCAGACGCTGCAGCGAAGACGCCGGATCGAAGGTGATGTCGTGGTCGATGAACTGGCCGAGGTAGGTGTACCCCGCGGCGATCTTCACGTTCTCGTCCTCGGGCTCGGACCGTTCGATCGGGGCCTCAGGCGAGTCGTTGGGAAACTTGTGGTTCTCGACGTTGTCCGCAAACTCGCTCGTGACCATCAGGCCCGCGAGATCGGTGAGCACCTTGCGCACCGACGCTTCTTCCGTCGGCCCCTGCGGCGCAATGGCCGGTTCGAGCCAGCGGAACAGGCGCCCGAACTTCGCAGTCTGAACGCTGGACTGTGCCGTGCTTTCGAGGCCGCGGAGCGGCCGTGAGCCATGACCTGCCATGAGGTACCTCCTTTGAGCGGGTTGCTGCGTGCAGCGCGACGGGACGGCGCTGGGCAGGCGCACGACTGTGGGCGCGATGCGCCCACGACGTCATCCCACGCTCTAGGGAACCGGGTCGTGAATGCCCTTCACTTCTAGGGACCAGCGCGCGTGCCGCGAGAATGCGCGAACCACACAAACACGGAGACGCGCATGCGAGGCATGGCCGACGGTGCACGGGTGAAGGTGTATGGGCTGGCGTCACTGTTGACTGCGGCCCTTTGCGCTTGTGCCGGCCCCGCCGCCGACAAACCCTCGCAAGCCAGCGTGGACCGCTACGTCGCGGAAGCGAAGCAGCTTGCAGGCGATGACCTGAAGAGCCTGCTGCCCCTGTGCAACCCGCAGCCCGCGACACGCCCCTCGGAGGAGGCCGTGCACGCGCAGCTCGAGCGGGCAATTGCGGCTTCGGCACCCGAGCCCGGTCCGGCGTTCGACAACCTCTACTTCGTCGGCTCCTCATGGGTCAGCGCGTGGGTCCTGAAGACCTCGCAAGGCCTGATCCTCATCGACGCGCTCAACAACGAGGATGAAGCGAGCCGCCTCATCGACGGTGGCCTGGCCAAGCTCGGCCTGAATCCGAAGGACGTGAAGTACGTCATCGTGACGCATGGCCACGGCGACCACTACGGCGGCGCGACTCACTTTGCGCAGCGATACGGTGCTCGCATCGTGGCCAGCGACGCCGATTGGCGCATGATGCAAACCGGTCTGGAGTTCACATCCAAGCTCTGGGATCCGCCGCCCAAGCGCGACATCGCCGTGTTCGACGGCGACAAGCTCACGCTAGGCGACACGACCGTGACGTTCTACGTGACGCCGGGCCACACGCTGGGGACTCTATCGCCCGTGTTCGGCGTCGCGAGCGGCGGCCGCGCCCACAAGGTCATGCTGTGGGGCGGCACGTCCTTCAATTTCGGCCGGGATATCGACCGCCTCGAGCGCTACGCCCAGGCCACGGACCGCATGCGCAACGTGGCGGCGCAGCAGTCAGTCGATGCCCTGGTGTCCAATCATTCCAGCTTCGACGGCGCTGTCTCGAAGCTTGCCGCGCGGCGCGCCCCCGGCGCACAGGAGTCCAACCCGTTCGTCATGGGCACGCCGGCCGTGGAACGCGCGCTGCGGATCATGGGCGATTGCGCCAGGGCGCAGCACGATCGTTTCCTGATGTGATGCGCCGCGCCGCGATCACGACTTGGTGCTCTCGGGCTCCGGCGGCGTGGTCACCACCTG
>DATEFR010000719.1:0-2632 GCA_035280545.1 Burkholderiaceae bacterium
CGGGTCGACGGGCAGATCAAGCCCGAGGACTTCTCGACGCAGGCCACCGCCGGCTCGGTGCGGCGGCGCGTCGAGATCGTCTGGCTGCACGCGCTGACGCTGTTGTCGACCCTCTCCGGGTTTCTCTAGCCTTCGCCGAAGGCGCGGTCAGTTGACGAGTCGCTGCCAGAACTTGAACCACGGCCGCTTCTTCGGCGCCTGCTGGGTCTGCGTGCACTGAAGTTGCCGATGCAGCTGGCCCATCCTGCATTGGTAGCTGGCCATGTCGAACACCTGGAGGTTGGTGGGCATCACCGTGCCGCCGACGAGAGGGTGCACCTTCCAGCCCAGGCATTGAGATTCGGTGGGCAACAGGCCGCAATCGGCGGCGACTTGCTGCCAGCCGGCCAGGAATGTCGCGGCCACCCAGCGCTCGGACTGCTGGAGCTCGTTGTACTGTTGCGCGTTCTCGGCAATCTTCCGGTAGGTGCCTTCGAGCGCCGAAAGCACCCAGACGCTGCCGTCCGCGCCACGGAAGACCCAGTCCGCCAGCACCGAGACGAACAACGCCTGGTGATCGAACGGGACGAGCCACCGCCACTCCTCCAGCAGGCGCGGCAGATCGTAGTGCTGCGCTGCGACCATCAATGCTCGCGTGTCCACGTGTGGCCCTCCAGCCCATGTGATGGATCTTTCGGTTGCGCGCCGATCGCGTGCGCGCCCCGTCAACCGCGCAATATAGGGCACACGGTCGCCGGGGCCTGATGGACTTGCGACGGTTTTTTCGCAGGCGGGCCGCTCGGACGAGTGGGGCCCGCCCGCCTGCGTCAGTACATCAGGTTCGCGACCTGGCGCGGCTCGCACTGCGGGTGTCCCTTGAAGCGCGGCTCTTCGCAGCGGCGCTGCACGCACCACGTGCGAACGAAGAAGTTCCGGTCGGCGCAGACCTCCACCGGCCCGGGCGATCGCGGGCTCGCGATCGCGGCGACCGTCGCCTTGGGCTCCGGGCCGTACCGACGATAGCCGGGCCGAGTCGCCTTGACTCTGTTGGCCCGTGTCGCGGTCGTCTTGGCGACCTCGGCCGGTACGACCAGCGGCCGCGCATTCGCGACCGAGATCGTGCGGTCCGTCGTCGGTGCCTTGACGAGGTCTTCCGCCAGCGGCGCGCGTGCTTCGACACCAGGCTTGGGTGCTTCGCTGCGGGCGACGACGGCCGGGGGCGATGCAACGGCCAACGCCGGCCTGGTCGAGGGCGGGGACGATGCGACGGCCGTGCCATCGAATGGCAGCTTGGCGACCATGACGGCCATCGCCGCGATGGCCGTCATCGCCGCCATCGACCAACCCCAGCGTGCGCGCCTGAAGCCGCCGCCATGGACTTGATGCACCGGCAACTCGAGCCGCTGCGTGATCGGAAACTCGGCGTCGCCGGGTGCTGTCGGAGCATCGGCTTCGGCCTCGGCCTCAGCACCGGCGGGCGGCACCGATTCGACCCGTCGTCGCCGAGGCGGCGTCGATCGCCCGGCCAGCGCGTGGCGCAACTCGGCAACGTTCTGGGGCCGGTCCTGCGGCCGCACCGCCAGCGCCCAGTCGATCGCCGCCAGGAAGCCGGTCGAGACGCCGCGAATCTTGCGCGATGCCAGCGTGGCCATCTCATCGTGGACGGCGCGCGCAGTCGCGGCCGGCGGCGGCACACCGTCGAGCAGGTAGGCGACCAGCGCGCCTAGCGCATAGAGATCGGTCCACGGGCCCTGGCGCAGCAGCCTGGCCTCGGCGTACTGCTCGATGGGCGCGAAGCGCGGCTTGACGATGGCCGTGACCGATTGCGTCCGGTCTGCGATCACGCGGCGCGCGGCGCCGAAGTCGAGCAGCACCGGCAGGCCGTCGTTCGAGACGAGCACGTTGTCGGGTGCGATGTCGCGGTGGTAGTAGCCTTCGGCGTGCAGCATCGCGAGCGCGTCCAGCAGTGGCTCGGTCACCTTGCGCAGCCAGGTTTCGGTCGGCGGCTCCGACATCGAGCGTCGCACGTCGCCCAGGGTCGGGCCGTGCATGTAGGGCATGGCCATGTAGCCCGTGCCGTTGGCCTTCCAGAAGCGGTAGACCTTGACGATGGCCGGATGCGACAGGCGCGCCAGCAGCCGGGCCTCGTCGATGAACGAATTCAGGCCCAGCGCAAAGGTCTGCGTCTCGGCTGCGGAGCGCACCGACACGCGCTGCCCGTGGCCGCGCGCGGCGAGCAGCATGGGCATGAATTCCTTCACCGCCACATCGCGATCGAGCGCGTGATCCCGGGCGAGGTAGACGATGCCGAAGCCGCCCACCGCCAGCACCCGCACGATCTCCAGCTCGCCTAAACGAGTGCCGGGCGGCAAGGCGGTTCGGTCCATGTGGGGTGAGGTGAAGCCCCCCGAGTGTCGGGCGGCGGATCGCCTTGCTCTGTCGGAGAACGTCACGTCGTGCTGTAGGACGCTCCTCACGACCGCCGAGCCCGTGCCGGCACGCGATCACCGCGAACGCGCAGGGTCGAAGGCGGCACACCGAGTTGTCGCTGAAAGCTGCGGCGCATGCGCTCGGCATCGCCGAATCCGCAGTCCGCCGCGACGCGCTGCACCGAGGCCGCCCCGCTTTCGAGTGCCGCGCGCGCGGCCTCGAC
>DATEFR010000720.1:0-3074 GCA_035280545.1 Burkholderiaceae bacterium
GTACCGGGCGGAGGGCTGGAACGTCACCGCCACGGCGCGCGGCGAGGCGAGCCTGGTCGCGCTGCGCGAGCTCGGCGCGACGGCGCTGGCGCTCGATGTCACGAGTGCCGAAAGCGCTTCGCGCCTGGGGTGCCAGCTCGATGGGCAGGCTTTCGATTTCGTCGTGCATGTGGCCGGCGTCTACGGCCCGCGCAACACCGGCCTGGAGCCGCCCACCGATGACGAGTTCGCGCAAGTGATGCGCGCCAACGTGCTGGGCCCGATGCGCGTGCTGCCGGTGCTGGCCGACGCGCTCGCGCCGGGTGCGAAGCTCGCAGTGCTGTCGTCGCGCATGGGCGCGATCGGGCCGCGCGTCACGCACCAGGGCTGGCTGTACCGCGCCTCCAAGGCAGCGGTCAACTCGGTGCTGAAGGATGTCTCGCAAGTGCTGGCCGGCCGCTGCGTCTGTGTCAGCCTGCACCCGGGCTGGGTTCGCACCGACATGGGCACCGACGAAGCCGACCTGTCGCCGCAGCAGAGCGTGGCCGACATGCGCCGGCTGATCGCGAAGCTCCAGCCGTCCGACAATGGGCGCTTCTTCAACCACGACGGCGCGGTCATCGAATGGTGAACACGCCGTCGGCGAGGCGAATCGCATGCAACTGAGCGAAGACCACCGCGCCGTGCAGGACGCCGTGCGCGCCTATGTGCAGGATTGCATCGCGCCGCAGGCCGCGGCCTGGGACAAGAGCCACCATTTCCCGAAGGCCGAGCTGCGCGGGCTCGCCGCGCTCGGCTGTTATGGCGTCGCGGTGCCGGCCGAGTGGGACGGCGCGGGGCTGGACTACCTCGCGCTCGCGGTGATCCTCGAGGAGATCGCCGCCGGCGACGGTGCGACCTCGACCGTCGTCAGCGTCAACAACTGCCCGGTCTGCTCGATCCTGATGGCGTGGGCGAACGACGCGCAGAAGGAGCGCTGGCTCAAGCCGCTCGCGCGCGGCGAGATGCTGGGCGCGTTCTGCCTGACCGAGCCGCATGTCGGCTCGCAGGCCGACGGGCTGCGCACGACCGCGACCCGCGATGGCGACGACTATGTGCTCAACGGCGTCAAGCAGTTCATCACCAGCGGCAAGAACGGCGACGTCGCGATCGTGATGGCCGTGACCGACAAGAACGCCGGCAAGAAGGGCATCAGCGCCTTCATCGTGCCGACGACGACACCCGGCTACACGGTCGCGCGCATCGAGGACAAGATGGGCCAGCACGCGAGCGACACCGCGCAGATCCTGTTCGAGAACTGCCGCGTGCCGTCCGCGAACCGGCTCGGCGACGAAGGCCAGGGATTGAAGATCGCGCTCTCCGGGCTCGAGGGCGGGCGCATCGGCATCGCGTCGCAGAGCGTCGGCATGGCGCGCGCCGCGTTCGAGGCGGCACTGGCGTATTCGAAGCAGCGCGAGGCATTCGGCAAGCCCATCTTCGAGCACCAGGCGCTGCAGTTCCGGCTCGCCGAGATGGCCACGCAGATCGAAGCGGCGCGCCAGCTGATCCACCATGCGGCCAGCCTGAAGGACGCCGGCGTGCCATGCCTGAAGGAAGCGGCGATGGCCAAGCTGTTTGCGAGCGAGATGGCCGAGCGGGTCTGCAGCGCGGCGATCCAGGTGTTCGGTGGGTACGGCTACGTCGGCGACTTCCCGGTCGAGCGCATCTACCGCGACGTGCGCGTCTGCCAGATCTACGAGGGCACGAGCGACGTGCAGAAGATCCTGATCGGGCGCGCGCTGGCCTGATCGAGACGAGCCCCGGCGAAAGCACAGGAGACGGATGATGGCGTTCGACGGTGGCAAGCACATCCGCGCGCTGGTGTTCGACATCTTCGGCACCGTCGTCGACTGGCGCGGCAGCATCGTGCGCGAGGCTTCCGCGCTGGCCGCAGCGAAGGGAATCGCCGGTTTCGATGCCGAGGCCTTTGCCGACGCGTGGCGCCAGGGCTATCGGCCGGCGATGGAGCGCGCGATGCTTGGCGAGATCGCGTGGGCCAACGTCGATGGCCTGCATCGCATGATTCTCGACGAACTGCGGCCGCGCTTCGGGCTGATGGCGCTGAGCGAGGCCGAGGTCGAGCACCTGAACCGTGCCTGGCACCGGCTGGCCCCGTGGCCCGATTCGGTGGCCGGGCTGCACCGCCTGAAGTCGCGCGGCACGATCGCGACGCTGTCCAACGGCAATGTCTCGCTGCTGGTCGACATGGCCAGGCGCGCCGGCCTGCCGTGGGACTGCGTGCTGTCGGCGGAGCTGTTCGGCAAGTACAAGCCCGACCCCGCCGTTTATCAGGGTGCGGCGAAGCTGCTGGACGTCGCCTGCGACGAGCTGTTGATGGTCGCCGCGCACCCCAGCGACCTGCTGGGTGCGCAACGCGCCGGGCTGCGGACGGCCTATGTGTCGCGACCGCTGGAGTGGGGCCCGGGTGGCTGGCAGGAGCCGGTCGGCGATGCCCGCTTCGATCTCGTCGCGGCCGACTTCGGTGAGCTGGCCGCGCAGCTCGGCGTCTGATTCGCCGCGCCGGCGGAACCGCGCAGGCTCGAGCAAACCACGATGACCATGAACGAGGCCAGTGCCCGCGACGCGACGCTGCTCGAAGCGTTCGAGACCGCGCAGCCCGCCAGCGCGAGCTGGAACGCCGACGATCGCGCATGGGCCGACCGCGTCGCGCTCGAAGCGGCAGGTGCCGATGTCTCGAGCGACGAATTCATCGCCCAGCGCGCACGCCATGCACTGCAGCGGCTGCTGCCGCGAGAGCGACTCGCGGCGCGCTGGCTGGCGCTGCCGTTGTGGCAGTCGCGCTGGATCGGCATCGTCGCGGTGCTGGCCTTCGTGATCGGCCTCGCGGCCGACAGCCTGGGCGGCGCGCTGCTGGGCAGCGAGCAGCGCATCAACCTGCTCGCGCCGCCGCTGTGGGACGCGCTGCTGTGGAATGCGGCGGTCTATCTGGTGCTGATCGGGGATGCGCTCGCCGGGCTGCTGCGCCGCCACGACGCCGCACCGGGCCCGCTGGTGCGCACCATGCGCTCGCTGCTGCGCGTGCGGCGCCGGCTGCC
>DATEFR010000721.1:0-27068 GCA_035280545.1 Burkholderiaceae bacterium
TGGGTCGACGGACAGGTGGTCGAGAAGGGCGGCGTGAGCCAGCAACTGCGGCTCAAATACCTGCTCGACAGCTATCCGGCCAGCAGCAGCGCGACGACAGCCACCACGTCACGCAACGTCTACACCTGCGTCGGCACCGGCTGCGGCGCCAATGCCGCCCTCAGCACGATGCCGTTCGCGGTGAGCAATGCCAACCTCACCGCGTCGGCACTCGGCATTGCCAGCAACAGCACCATCACCGTGCCCAACCTGATCAATTGGACGCGTGGCGACGACACATCTGCGGCCGGTGACACGGCCGCCGGCCCGGAAGGCAGCAGTCCGCCCGACGCCAGCATCACGGTGCGTGGGTCCGTGCACGGCGACGTGCTGCATTCGCGGCCTGTCGTGATCAACTACGGCGGCAGCATCGGCGTGGTCGTGTTCTATGGTGCCAACGACGGGATGTTCCGTGCGATCAACGGCAACCAGCCGAACAACCCCAGCGACAGCACCAAGCCGATGGGCTTTTGCACGTTGCCCTCGAACTGCGCGATCCCGATGAAGGACGCCACCGGCGCGAACGTCAACGTCCCACCCGGCGGCGAGCTCTGGAGCTTCGTGCCGCAGGAGTTCTACCCGGGCCTGCAGCGGCTCTACCAAAACAGCCCCGATCTGAAGCTCGGCAGCTGGACCACCGGCGCGCCCAAGACCTACTTCTTCGACGGCGCGCCCAGCGTCTACCAGAACAGCGCGACCGGCAAGGCCTACATCTTCCTGTCCGCGCGACGCGGCGGCCGGCTGCTCTACGCGCTGGACGTGAGCGACCCCACGAACCCCAAGTTCCTGTGGAAGCGCACCAATGCGGACACCGGCTTTGCCGAGCTGGGCCAGACGTGGTCGCAGCCCAAGGTGGCCATGGTCAAGGGCAACGCCAACCCGGTGCTGATCTTCGGTGCTGGGTACGACACCAACGAGGATGCCGAGCCGCCGGCCGCCGACACCATGGGGCGCGGCATCTTCATCGTCGACGCGGTCACCGGCAACCTGCTATGGCAGGCGGGCCCCGGCGGCAGCGGTACGAGCTGCACCGGCAACCCGTGCCGGCTGGCCGGCATGACCTATTCGATCCCGGCCGACATCACGCTGGTGGACCGCGACTTCGACGGCTACATCGACCGCCTTTATGCGGCCGACACCGGCGGCAACATCTGGCGCGTCGACCTGCAGCCCACGAGCACAGGCGCCGTGAGCACCTGGCAGGTCACGCAGCTGGCCGCGTTGGGCGGGAGCGGCACGACCAAGCGCAAGTTCTTCTACCCGCCGGATGTGGTGCTGACGAAGACCTACGACGTGGTGGTGAACGTCACCGGAGACCGCGAGCACCCGCTGCTGTCGCAGCAGGCCACGAACGTCGTGAACCGGTTCTACATGATCAAGGACACCAATGCCGGCATGAGCGCGACAGGCTGGACGACGGTGCGCGACGACACCAGCAGCACCGGCAATACCGCACCGACGGCGCTGTTCAATGCGACCTCGACGGCCTACGACGGAACGCTGAACGGTTTCTACGTGACCTTGACCGGTGCGGGAGAGAAGGGCGTCAATGCGCCCACCACCGTCGGCGGCAATGTCTACTTCGGAACCAACCAGCCCATCGTCCCGACCGCCAACAGCTGCAACGCCAATCTCGGCCAGGCGCGCACCTACGCAGTGAACTTCCTGACCGGCGCCACGACGCCTCATGACCTGGACGGCGGCGGGCTGGTTCCGTCGCCGGTGTTCGGCATCGTCACGGTCACGGTCAACGGCGAATCGCGGCAGCTGCCATTTCTCATCGGCGGCGGTGGCGGCAGCGGTGCCGACGCGAAGTCGGGATTGGGCGCGCAGAAGCCGAAGATCCCGCTCAACAACAAGCGCCGGCGGACCTACTGGTACCGCGAAACCGACCGCTGACGAAGCGCGTCGTGTAGAGGTTCGGTTTCCGCGCCGACAAGCCCGGGGCGTGTGCTCGTTCGACTATAAGGTCCTCGCGTAGAACGGAGCCAGCTTGCCCATCGCAGCCTCCACGTACTTCGGGACCCAGTAGGTCTCGATGTGCGTCGCACCATCGATCTTGAAGAGTTCCTTGTCCTTCGCACCGGTGGCCTTGCCGAATGCGTCCTCGGTCATGTAGAGGCTGTCGGCCTTGCTGCCGGCGATCATGAGCAGCGGCTGTTCGATCATCTCGATCTGCTCGGTGGCGTCCCAACGCATCAGGTCCACCAAGCTGCTCATCGTGTACTTGAAGGTCGAGCCCGGGTGAGCGTACTTGCGCCAGTAGTAGTCGTAGCCTTGCCTGTACATCTCGAAGGGCAACGCGGCGATTTGCTCGTCCGTCATGTCGGCATCGCCGGCGTAGAGGATCTTTCCGCCGGCTTTCTCCTGAGCACGGGCGTCTGAGGCCTGCTTCAGGCGCTGTTGGATCGTCTTCAGCTGCGAGTCGGCGAAGCCGTTGCGCCGCACACGTCCCGAGTTGAACATGCTGAGCGTCGCAACCGACTTGAAGCGCTTGTCGGACTTCGCGGCGGACAACGAGTAGCCTCCACCACCGCAGATTCCGAACAGCCCCAAGCGTGCGGCATCGACACCCGGATAGCGGGTGATGAAGTCCGCCATGCCGTGGATGTCCTCGATGCGGAATTGGGGCTTGTCCGTGCTGCGTGGCGTCCCGCCGCTGCCGCCCTGATACGCGGCGTCTGCCGCGATGGTGATGTAGCCCTGTTCCGCAAGGTGTTGGGCGTAGAGGCCTGCGACCTGTTCCTTCACGCCGCCGTTGGGGTGGGCCACGACGATCGCCGGATAGGTCTTCTTTGGATCGTGGTTCGCCGGGGCGTAGACGTTGGCGACGATGTCCAGGCCATTGAGCTTGTACGTCACCGGGTGGATGTTGACCTGGCCGGGCTCGTTGCTGGTGATCGCGCCGTCATAGACCAGACTGAACGGGTTCTTCTTTTGCTCGGCCGCAGCGGCGGGCGTGGTGGTGGTCATGATCGGAACTCCTAGGGTTGCAACCGAAAGCGCGAGCGCCGAGGCGCCGAGCAACTCGCGCCGCTTCTCGTTGACGACTTCATGGGGCATCTCAAAACTCCAGCTGTTCTCGGATTCGCATTGGGTGGTCAGTCCAGCTTTTTCTCGGCCAGAAACCTGGACACCAGGTCGGCGATCTGGACGTTGTTCAGGTCGGACATCAGGAAGTGCGTGTTGCCCCGGACACCGATCTCCGGCAGGTGAACCAAACGCGCATCGCCCCCATGCTTGTTGATCGCTTCGACCCAGAGCCTCGCCATCGCGAGGCGCACGCGCCAGTTGTCCTGGCCGCGCTCTGGGGTTGGGTCGACTGGGAAGTTGTCGCCGTAGTAGATGACGATGGGCAGCCGGGTCAGCTTCAGGAAGTCCGTCAGCGGCACTGTCTCGGGCGAGAGCGTGCCGGCAGCGCTCGGCATCGCAGGCGGCAACTCACCCTGCGGGAAGATGAACCCGCTGCCCGGCTCGAAAGCGACGATGGCCTTGACGTTCGATGTCTTGATCGCCGTCAGCCAGCCCGGTCCGCCACCTTGGGAGTGGGTGAACAGAATCGCCGGACCTGTCTTGGCAAAGAGCGCGGACATGGCATCCGAGATCACACCCGGGTCGTAGGGGCCGGTGTTGGGCGTGACCGAACGGAAGAACTGGTTCAGCGTTTGCGGCTTGCGATCGAATTGCACGTTGTCGAAGTAGTTCGGCCACTTGCCGATGCGGAACTGGTCGAAGAACAGCTGATCGTTGGGTGCTGGATCCACAGTCGCTGCGAGCGTGCTGTTGCCGGCGCGTCCACGACGTGGTTGGTCCACCAGATAGACCGGGTAGCCCCGGCGCAGGAAGATCGTCTGGAAGCCCTCGCGGCCGTCCGAGGTGGTCTCCCAACTGCGTGCCGACTGGAAGGCGCCGTGCAGCATGACGATCGGCAGCGCCTTGGGATCCTTCGGCACCTGGTAGAAGGCATAGAGGTGGTCGCCGTGGAAGCTTTGCCCCGACGCCGTCGGCTTGTTGTTGTCGTAGCTTCCAGGGGTCGTCTTCACAGTGCCGCCGACAGCGAAGCTCCCCTGGGCTTGAATCAGCAAAGGGCCTACGTCGTTTCGCTGGGCGTCGAGGTGGGTGGCGCAGCCGGTCAGCGCGGCCGTCGAGGAAACGGCAGCGGCCAGCAGAACTCGCGCGGCTTTCATGGTCAACCTTTCGATGCGGCCGCAAGGGCCTGCGTGAGTGCTTCGTCTGCTCTCTTCGCGGCACCTGCATCGACCTGCTCGGCCAGCACACGCGTCAGCTGCCGCAGCTGCGCGGCGGTCAAACCCACCCGCAGGCTGGCCCGCATGTGCGAGCGCAGCTGCGCTTCGGCGCCCGGCGTTGCCGCGAGCGCGCCCACGGTGGCCAGTTCGCGGCTTTGCCAGTCGAGGTTGTCGCGCTCGAAGATGTCGCCGAACAGATGGGCCTGCAGGAACTGGTTGATGACGGGAGCGAAGTCGAAGACCGCGCCCTGAACAGGTCCGCCGGAGATCTCGGTCTGGTTCGCTCTGCCAGCCGCGATCAGTTCATTGCCGGTGGGGACTGTTCGGCTCGGTTCAGGGCCCAGCGCATCCTGGATACCACGCTGCTGGCGTGCCTCCACGACCTTCATCAGTTCGGCCAGCGCGTTCAGGCTTCTCGGGAAGCCCGCGTAGGCATAGAGCTGCACCAGCACTTCCTTGGACTCGCTGAGGGTCATGCCCGCATCCAGCCCTTGGCCCAGAGCGCCGCTGAGCTTGGGCATGTCACTCGCGGCCATGAAGGCCGCGATGAGTGGGATGGCCCGCTGCCTGGCGGAAAGCGTGTCGGAGGTCGGCCATGCACGTGTCGTCGCTTGCACTGCTTCGGCACTCTTGGTGTCAAGGGCCGCACTGGCCAGGGCCGCCAGATAGTCGTCGTCGCTGACCTTGTCTCGCCAGGTCACCGAGTTGCCATCTTCCCTTTCAGCGATGGCGACGTGGGTCATCGGACCGTCAGGACCGGCGCCATGCCAGTGGCGCACGTTCGCGGGGATGGTGACAACGTCGCCGGGACGGATCACGTGAGCCGGCTGCCCCTGCTGTTGAACAAGTCCCAGCCCAGCCGTGACGATCAACGTCTGCCCCAGAGGGTGGGTGTGCCAGGCCGTGCGGGCGCGCGGCTCGAAGCTGACGGTCGCGCCACCAGCCTTTCCCGGCGGCAGTGCCTGGAACGGCGAGCTGATGCGTACGGTGCCGGTGAAGTTCTGATTCGCTCCGGTGACGACCGGCGAAGACGAGGCCGTGCGGACGGTGACAGTGGGCGCGGCAGGTGTCTGCGCGATCGTCGCGCTGGCCGCGCCGGCGAGCGCCGCACAAAGCAGTCTCTTCATGTGAGGGTTTCCTGTTGATGGGACGCGCGGCGGCGCGGCATCACGATGCAGGCCCAGGCGACAAGCAGTGCCAAAGCCAGAAGCAAGGCGCCGGTATTCATGACCGCCGAGATCCGATGCGCGAGGGTGTCGACGTCGTGGGCCGTTGCGGGTGCCGCCGCGGCAAAGGTCAGCACCAGCACACCGAGTCCCAGTGCGCCTCCCAGCTGGTGTGCCACGTTGACCAGGCCGGACGCCGCACCTGCATCCTCTCGCGCCACACCCGCCACACCCGCCGCGGTCAAGGGGCCGAGCAGCAGGCCCTGGCCCAGACCGATGAGCACCATGGGCGGCGCCACGTTCAGCCAGTAGCTCGCATGAGCATCGGCTTGCCCCAGCCAGAGCAGGCCCGCGACACCGAGAGGCAGGCCCGCGAGCAGCAGGGCCTCGCTGCCGTGACGGCGTGCGAGCCGCGGCACCGCCATGGCCGATGCGAAGTTGGGCAGCGTGACCGGCAGGAAGGCCAGGCCGGCTTGCAAGGGACGCAGGTGCAGCACGCCCTGCAGGAACTGCGTGGAGAAGAACCAGAAGCCCACCGCGCCGGCCATGAAGAGCATGCGGGCGACGTAAGCGCCGGCGCGCTCGCGGTGGGCCAGCAGCCGTAGCGGCAGCACAGGCTGGTCGACGCGCCGTTCGATCGCGACGAACGCCGCCAGCATCAGTGCACCGCCGGCCAGCGTGGCCTGCGCCGGCATGTCTTGCCAGCCCGCTTCGGCGGCTCTCACCAGGCCGTAGACGAGAGCCGTCATGCCCAACGTGGAGCTCGAGGCGCCAGCCACGTCGAAGCGGCCGACATGCGTGGGCGTCTCCGCAATGTGCTTCCTCGCGGCGGCGATCAGTGCAAGGCCGATGGGCAGATTGATGAAGAACCCGGCGCGCCAGGACACCAAGTCAGCGAACAGGCCGCCCAGCACGAGGCCCAACGTGGCGCCGATGCCTGCAGCTGCGGCATACATGGACAGCGCCCGGGTGCGCGCCGGCCCCTCTGCGAAGTGGGTGGACAGCAGGGCCAGTGTGGAGGGCGCGAGCACGGCAGCACCGGCTCCCTGGATCGCGCGGGCTGCGAGCAGCCAGGCCGCTGACGGGCTCACGCCGATGGCGATCGATGCCAGCGTGAACAGCGCGAGGCCCGTGATGAACATCCGCCGTCGGCCCAGGATGTCGCCCGCGCGGGCGCCCAGAAGCAGCAGGCCGCCGAAGGTCAAGGTGTAGGCATTGGTGACCCAGGAGAGCTGGGCAGCGCTGAAACCCAACTCGGCCTGGATCCGCGGCAGGCCGGTGATGACGATGGAGATGTCCACCACGATCATCAGGTAGCTGGCCACGATGATGGCCAGCACGGTGCCCGCTCCCGCAGCCGGCGCAAGGGTGTCGCGATTGCGCATGCCGCGGACTCAGATGTCGAGCTTGCGTTCGGCCATCCACTTGACGATGGCCGGATCGCGATGGGAGAAGAAGCTGCTGGTGTTGGTGTCGAGCGCGGCGATGCGGGCCATCTCGGCGTCGTCGAGCGCGAAGTCGAAGATGGCGATGTTCTCGGCCATGCGCTCCTTGCGCACCGACTTGGCCAGGGCCACGATGCCCCGCTGCACCAGCCACCGCAGCACCACCTGGCCCACGGACTTGCCATGCCGGGCGCCGATGCCGGCGAGCACCTCGTTCTGGAACAGGTTGTTGCGGCCCTCCGCGAACGGCGCCCAGGCTTCGGCCTGCACGCCGATGTCCCTCATGAAGGCGGCGCTCTCCAGTTGCTGCTGGAAGGGATTGACCTCCACCTGGTTGACGGCTGGCGCGATCTCGTTGAACGCCTTGACGTCCATCAGCCGGTCCGGGTGGAAGTTGCTGACGCCGATGGCGCGCAGCTTGCCTGCCCGGTGTGCGTCCTCCATCGCGCGCCAGGAGCCGTGCACGTCGCCGAAGGGTTGGTGGATGAGGTACAGGTCCAGGTAGTCCAGCTTCAGGCGGCGCAGCGACTTGTGGATGGCCTGTTGCGTTCGCTCATAGCCGGTCTCCTGCACCCAGAGCTTGCTGGTCACGAAGAGTTGCTCGCGAGGGACGCCGCTGGCCCGCAGGCCGAGTCCCACCGCTTCCTCGTTCATGTACGAGGCAGCGGTGTCGATGAGCCGGTAGCCGACCTCGATTGCATCAATGACGCTGCGCTCGCAGTCCTTGGCATCGGGGATCTGGAAGACGCCGAAGCCAGCGATGGGCATCTGGAGGCCGTTGTTCAGGGTGACGTGCTGCATGGTTGCTTCTGGGGGATCGACGCAGCGAACTCTAGGCAACCGACTCGCATTCGGATAGTGACGGAAAGGTTGTTGGATTGGCATCAAATTGATGACAATGGCGGCGTGGCCATCAACGAACTCCGGTCGATCTCGACCTTCATCAAGGCAGCAGAACTGGGCAGCCTGCGCAAGGCCGCGCTGGAGCTGGGCATCAGTCCTCAAGCGGCGAGCAAGGCGTTGGCGCAGTTGGAGGTTCACCTCGATGCACGGCTGTTCCACCGTACGACGCGCGTCATGTCTCTCACCGATGCCGGCCAGCGCTTGCTCGAGGACGTGCAGCCGGCGGTCCTCGGCATGCAGCGGGCGCTCGAGAAGGCCAGGTCGGCCAAGGACGAGTTCGCCGGGCCCTTGCGGATTGCCGGCCCGCGCACGACATTCCAGCCCATCCTCTGGCGGCTGGTCGAGGAGTTCTGCGACCGGCATCCGGACATCCAGCCCGACGTGCTGCTCGAGGACCGCGTCGGCAACTGGGTGGAGGATCGCGTCGACGTGGGCTTCCGCCTCGGGCCCTCGCCGCACGAAGGCGTCATCGCGCGCCGACTGTTCCCATTGCAGTTGGTGATCTGTGCGGCGCCGGCCTACTTGCAGCAATACGGCGTTCCGGACTCGCTGGCGGCGCTGGCCTCCCATCGCTGCAGCGCCTTCAGGAACCCCGGCACCGGGAAGGTGGTGCCCTGGCATGTGAAGCTCGGCGATCAGACGGTCGACCAGCCTGTCGTGCCTGCGATTTGCAGCAACGACGAGGTGTTCGAGTTGCAGGCCGTGTTGGCGGGCAAGGTGCTGGGTCAGCTCGCAGGCGTAACGGCCGCGCCCTTCATCCGTACAGGCCAGCTCGTGCCGATCCTGGTGGATCACATGGCGGACTACGCCAGCTACTTCGTGTACTTCGGCAGCAGGACGTCACAGCCTGCGCGGGCCCGGGCCTTCATCGACTTGGCCGTGCAGCGACTCACTGACAACGCCGAGTACGTGCTCGGCAGTAAGGAGCTGCTGGGTAAGCATGGCCGTCTGCCTGGCAGAGCAGCCAAGCGAAAGACCGTTCGCTAGTCCTCTGTTTCACTGGACTAGCCCCTTGCGCCGTCAAAGGAGTCGCCCGCAGATAGGAACGCAAGCGCCTTGTCCACGAAGTCCGCATGAAACTGGAACACCGCGCCGTGTCCGGAGTCGGGATAGATGATGAGTTCGCTGTTCGGCAGGCGCCGCGCGAGATCGAGTGTGTTCTTGCTCGGGACCATGCGATCGCTGTCGCCGTTGGCGACGAGGACGGGGTGCTGAACCTTCGACAGATCCGCGGGGCTCTTCCCGCCCCACCGGCGTAGGGCTTTCAGCTGGGCCTGTAGCGCGGCGACGGTGATCTTCTTGTCCCGGTCTTCGGAGCGCTCGTTCAGGCGCTGCAGGAACTCCTTCCCGGCACGGATTCCCTCGGGCGTCCTGGTGAAGAACAGAAACTGCTTCGGATCCTGCCCAGTGAGCAAGCCCCGGATCGTGTCCAGGTAGGTGACCCGAGCCACCTTGCTGATGCCTTCACCACCGGCGGGGCCTGTCCCTGTGATGATCATCCTGCGAACGAGTTGCGGCTTCATCAGGACGATCTCCTGCGCGATCATCCCGCCCATCGAGAACCCGAACAGGTCGACCTGGCCGAGCCCCATGGCTTCGATGAAGGCGATGGCGTCCTCGGCCATCTGCTCCATGGATGCAGCCGGGGCGCCACTGGATGCGCCGACACCCCGATTGTCGAAGGTGATCACGCGGTGCTTCGCCGCGAGGCCGTCGATGACTCGAGGATCCCAGTTGTCCAGGACAGCGGCCAGATGGGTCAGGCACACGAGTGGTGTGCCGGGATTGTCCGCACCGAGTTCCCGATAGGCGAACCGCACGTCCCCTGCGGTGATCGTTCGGGTCGGAACGTCTTTCCAAGTGATCTTCAGGTTCTGCAACATGCTCACGCTCTCGTGTCTGCCCGTGCTCACTTGAGCTTCACAACGACCTTGCCCTTCGCGCGTCCTGCTTCGACATAGGCCATGGCCTCGTTTGTCGATTCGAACGGGAAGACCCGATCCACCACAGGTCGGATGACGTTGGCGTCGACGAGACGAGTGATCTCGCGCAGCTGACTGCCGTCGGCCTTCATGAAGAGGAACGAGAAGCCAACGCCGCGGCTCTTGGCCTTGCGCCGGATTCCCGAGCTCAGCAGCCGCATGACCAGTCTCACGAACCCCGGTGCCCTGATCTCACGGCCGAATTCGGGATCAGGCGGTCCGGAGATGGAGATGAGCTTCCCGCCGCGCTTGAGCACGCGCAGGGACTTGTCGAGCGTCTTGCCGTCTTGGCTGTTCAGTACCACGTCGCAGTCGCTCAGGACATCCTCGAAGTCCTGCGTCTTGTAGTCGACGACGATGTCCGCACCCAAGCTCTTCACGAACGCGATGTTGGTTGTGCTCGTCGTCGTGGCGACGGTGGCGCCCAAGTGCTTGGCCAACTGGATGGCAAACGTGCCGACGCCGCCGGAGCCGGCCTGAATGAAGACCTTCTGCCCCTTCTTCAGCTTGGCCTTCTCGACCAGTGCCTGCCAAGCCGTCAAAGCCACCAGAGGAAGCGAGGCGGCTTCTTCCATCGTGAGGTCCTTGGGCTTGGGCGCCAGGGACGCTTCCTTGACGGGGACGAACTCGGCGAACGTGCCGATGCGAAAGTCATCCGGCCGCGCGTAGACCGCGTCGCCCACCTTGAACTGCCGCGCGCGGGGGCCGACCTTGACGACCACGCCGGCCACGTCGTGGCCCAGGATGAGCGGGAAGCGATAGGGCAGGATGAGCTTGAACTCTCCGTCGCGGATCTTGGAGTCCAGCAGGTTGACGCCAGCGGCATGGACCTGGACCAGGACCTCGTCGTCGCGCAGCTCCGGAGTCGGCATGTCTGCCAGTTCCAGCGCGCGCTTCTTCCCGTAGCGCCCGAGTGCGAATGCTTTCATGCTGTCCCTCACTCTTGGCGCAGCCAGGTTTGCGAACCGCCCAGCATCGGCGCACCGATGCAGCCGCGTACGTCGAGCTTCTTGCCGTTGATCGGGGTGGGTTCTTGTTCATATCGCATGATGATCATCATATGTAAAGGCGAACGAATAGGGCAGCGTGTCACGGTGAAATTCAGGCGGTGGGTGCCAGGTACTTCAGTGCGGCTTCGCACAGGCTGTCGGACAGTCCGGGCTCGTCGACCGCACGAGCCAGCACCAACGTGCCCACCATGGCGGCGACCGTCACGAGTGCCCGTTCGTGAGCACCGGGCTGCCCCCAGTCGGGCAATTGGCGGGCGACGAGATCGATCGTTTCCTTGACGTGGCGGGTGGTCGCTCGGCGCACTTCGGGTGTCTGACGCGGCGTCTCCGAGCCCAGCGCAGCCAGGGGGCATCCCGTTTCAGCCTGCTTCAGGTGTTCCGGTGAGAGATAGGCGCGAAGCATGGACGCCAGCGCCTGCTGGGGCGGCACGCCGGCCACAACGTCAGCTGCGACGGCGGCCGACTCGGCGCATGCCCGACGGGCGGCTTCCTCCAGCATGGCCTCGCGCGACGTGAAGTGAGCGTAGAAGGCGCCGTGGGTCAGGCCGGCCTCCTTCATGATGTCGGCAACGCCGGTACCGTCGTAGCCGCTGCGCCGGATCGCCCGAGCGGCGACTGACACGATGCGTTCATGCGACGCTTCTTTGGCCGCTGCTCTGGCGTTATGTCGCGCGCTTCGCATGATGGGCATCATACATTGTTTTCTGCGCGTGTGGTTTGAATCGAGGCGCCCAGGTCATCGCCAGCTTGCGTCCGGTACTGTATGGATATACAGTTCCGGTCCCGATGCTGACGAGACCTCTCATGCGCGACCAGCTACGCCAGAACTATCGCCCGACGGCCTACCGCGTTCCCCTCTGGCTGCAGCGCATCTGGCGCTGGCTCTGACGCCGTGGGGGGTCAGGCGCGCTGCGGCTGCAGCGTCGTGCTCCAGAGCGACTGGCCCTGCAGGTCGCGCAGGTGCACCGTCATCGCGGCCGAGCGTCCGTCGATCTCCACTTCGCCGAAGAACTGCATGCCCGCGCTGGGCGGCAGGTTCACCTGGCCGGCCGCGGGCGCCTTCACGTAGCGCACCTCGGGCCCGAACGTGTTGTCCAGATCGTTGGGCCCGAAGGTGCCGGCGTGCAGCGGGCCGCTGACGAACTCCCAGAACGGATCGAAGTCGTGGAACTGCGCGCGTGCCGGGTCGTAGCGGTGCGCGGCGGTGTAGTGCACGTCGGCCGTCAGCCACACCGTGTTGCGGATGCGCTCGCGCTTGATGAACGAGAGCAGCTGCGCGATCTCCAGCTCGCGGCCCAGCGGCGGGCCATCGCCGTTCGCGACCGCCTCGAACTTCATGCGGCCTTGCGCGTCGGGGCCGTCGGTGACCTGCAGGCCGATCGGCATGTCGCTCGCGATCACCTTCCAGGTCGCGCGGCTGTGCTTCAGCGCGTCGCGCAGCCACGCGAGCTGCGCGGCGCCCAGGTATTGGGATTCCGCGTTGATCTCGGTCTGCCGGTTGTAGGTGTTCGGGCCGCGGTAGCTGCGCATGTCGATCACGAACACGTCGAGCAGCGGGCCGTACGGGATCTTCCGGTAGACGCGCTCCTCCTCCTGCTGGCCGAACCAGCGCATCGGCGCGTTCTCGAGGAAGGCGCGGGCGCCGCGTGCGGTCAGCAGCGCGACGTTCTTCTCGGTGTAGCGCGGGTCGCCGGACAGGTCCTTGCTGGACGAATAGTTGTTCGTGACCTCGTGGTCGTCCCACTGCCAGACCTGCATCACCTCGCTGTTGAAGCGCCGCACATGCGCGTCGAGCTGGTTGTAGCGGTAGGCGCCGCGGAACTCCTTGAGCGTCTCGGCGACCTTGCTCTTCTCCTCGGTCAGCACGCTGTTGCGCCAGACGCCGCCGTCCGCCAGCTTGACCTCGGCGAGGACCGGACCGTCGGCATAGATGTTGTCGCCGCAGTGGATGAAGAAATCCGGGTTGCGCTGGCGCATCGCCTCGTAGATCTTCATGCCGCCGAACTCGTCGCTGATGCCCCAGCCCTGGCCGACCGTGTCGCCGGACCACAGGAAGCGCACGTCGCGGCGTGTCGCCGGCGCGGTGCGGAAGTGCCCGGCCAGCGGTTCGGACAGGCCGCCGCCGGCAAGGTCTTCCCATTGGGCGCGGTAGAAGATGTCCTGCCCCGACGGCAGGCCCGTGAGGTCGATGCGTGCGCTGAAGTCGGTCGCCTCCTGCGCGTACGGGCCGCGGATCCGGTTGACCTGCGCGAAGCCAGGCGTCGTCGACCACTCGACCCACAGGCGCGCCGGCCGGTCGCTGCGTGCCCAGACGATGCCGCGGTCGGCGAGCGCGTCGCCGCTTTGCACGCCTGACGGAAAGCCGGGGCGCTGCTTGTCGGAGGTAACGACGGCCGGCGCCTGCGCATGCGCGAGGATCGTAGGCAGACCACCGCCGGCCCAGGCGCCGGCACCTGCGAGCAACAGACGGCGACGCGGCAACTGAATCATCGGGACATCCTTTCGTTCGAGTTCGGTTCGAGGTTGTTTGCGTACCTCGGAGCGGGGACGCAAACCCGCGACGATGGCAGGCCGCGATGACGCGGCTGTGAAGACGCGCCGGCGCACCCGCGCCTCACAACTTGTGCGTCGACAGCAGCAGGCTGGTCTCGGTGCTCGCAATGCCCTCGACCTGCCGGATGCGCCCCAGCACGCGGTCGAACTCCTCGAGGCTGTCGGCGCGCAGCTCGGCGACGATGTCCCAGCGGCCGTTGGTCGTGTGCAGCGTCTGCACCGCCGGGTCGCCGCGCAGCGCGCGCAGCACCGCGTCGGCGCGGTTGCCGTCGACCGCGATCGTCGTCAACGCGCGGATCCGGTGCGCTTGCGCCTCGGGCTTGAGCCGCAGCGTGTAGCCGACGATCGTGCCGTTCGCCTCGAGTCGGGCGATGCGGTTCTGCACCGTCGCGCGCGAGACCTTCAGCGCTTTCGCGAGCGCGACCAGCGAGCGCCGCGCGTCGTCGCGCAGCAGCGCGATCAGCCGTTGATCGATGTCGTCCATGCCTTACCTCGATGCTGCGATCTCGATCGTTGTGCCAGGCCGGCGCCTGCATTCTGCTCGATCGGCATAGCTTTGTGCGCAGTCTGTTGGCTTTTCATTGGCGGCCAGGCCTCAGAAAATCAACGGACCATGATCGACTACATCGGCGTTTCCGACATCCGACGCATCGTCGCCGAGATCGGCGTGGCACCCTTCATCGAGCGCCTGGCGCACGAGATCGAGGCCGACTACAGGCGCTGGCCGGCCTTCGACAAGGAAGAGCGCGTTGCGAGCCACTCGCCCATCGGCGTGATCGAGCTGATGCCGATCTCCGATGGGCGGCGCTACTCGTTCAAGTACGTCAACGGCCACCCGCGCAACACCGCGTCGGGCCTGCTGACGGTCACCGCGTTCGGCGTGCTCGCGGATGTCGCGACCGGCTATCCGCTGCTGCTGTCCGAATTGACCGTGACGACTGCGCTGCGCACCGCGGCGATGTCCGCGCTCGCCGCCCGCTGGATGGCGCGGCCCGATGCGCGCACGATGGCGCTGATCGGCAACGGCGCGCAAAGCGAGTTCCAGGCGATCGCGTTCGCGCACCTGCTGGGCATTCGCGAACTGCGGCTCTACGACATCGACGCGCGCGCGACCGCGAAGCTGGCCGCCAACCTGCAGGCCTGCGAGACGACGGCCGATCTGCGCATCGTGTGCTGCGCAGCCACGGCCGACGCCGTGCACGGCGCCGACATCGTGACGACCGTGACCGCCGACAAGCGCCGCGCGATCATCCTCGCGCCCGAGATGATCGTGCCGGGCATGCACCTGAACGCGGTCGGCGGCGACTGCCCCGGCAAGACCGAGCTGCACGCCGACATCCTGCGCCGCCCCGATGCGCGCGTCGTCGTCGAATACGAGGCGCAGTCGCGCATCGAAGGCGAGGTGCAGCAGATGCCGGCCGACTTCGGCGTGATCGAGTTCGAACGCGTCGTGCGCGGCATGACGCCGGGCCGCGCGTCGGACGGCGAGGTCACGATCTTCGACTCGGTCGGCTTCGCGCTCGAGGACTTCTCGGCGCTGCGTCTGCTGCATGACCTCGTGCGCGAGAACCCGGAGCGGGCCCGCCGCATCGATCTCGTGCCGCAGCTCGACGACCCGAAGGACCTGTTCGGCGCCGCGCTCGGTGCGCCCGCGGTGCGGCTCGTGCGCCGCGTGGCCTGATCAGCTGTCGCAGGCGTCGAGGCTATTTTGCCGGCGCGGCCGTCGTGCTCTTCGCGCCCGTCGTGCGCGGCCCGATCAGGCCGGTCGTCAGCGCCGTGCCGAACAGGATCACCGCGCAGCTCGCGAGCATCGTGTGCGTCGGCACCTCGGCGAGGAACAGCGCGCCCCAGATGACCGCGAACACCGGCACCAGGAACGTCACCGAAAGCGCGTTCGCCGCGCCGGCGTTCGCGATCAGCCGGAAGTACAGGATGTACGCGATCCCGGTGCACAGCACGGCCAGCGCGACCGCGGCCAGCCACGGCGCAGCGCTGGGCATCGTCGCCGGCCACGACCACAGCGCCGGCACCGCGAGCACGACGGCGGCCGAGATCTGGCTGCCGGTCGCGAGCGCCATCGGCGGCACGTCGCCCGTGTGCTTCTTCGTGTAGTTCGCCGAGAAGCCGTACGACAACGCCGCCAGCAGCGAGGCGCCGACCGCGAGCGTCGCCTTGACGCTGTCCGGATCGCCCTTGAAGCTCGCCTTGTCCCACGCGAGCCAGAACACGCCGGCGAAGCCGATCACGAGCCCGGCGACGCGCGGCGCATCGAGCCGGTTCTTCAGCCAGCCCCACGCGATCACCGCGCCGAACAGCGGTGTCGCGGCGTTGAACACGGCGGCCAGGCTGCCGGTGATCGTCAGCAGCGCATACGCGAACAGCGCGAACGGCAGCGCCGAGTTCGTGATGCCGACCAGCGCGATCTTGCGCCAGTGCGCCTTGAGCGCGGCCGTCTCGCCGTTCAGCGCGAGCACCGGCAGCAGCACGAGGACCGCGCCGGTCACGCGCACCCAGGCGAGCGGCAGCGGCCCGAACTGCGCCGCGCCCATGCGCATGAACAGGAAGGAAGCGCCCCACAGCGACGCGAGCAGCAGCAGCTCGGCCAGATCCCGACGTCGCATCGTCATCGCGTGGCCCCCTCGAGCGCCAGCAGCGCGCGCTTGCGGTCCACGCCGCCGGCATAGCCGGTCAACGCACCGTTGTGGCCGACGACGCGGTGGCACGGCACGATCACCGAGACCGGGTTGCGGCCGACCGCGCCGCCGACCGCACGCACTGCGCTTGCCGAGCCTAGCGCGTGCGCGATCTCGCTGTAGCTGCGGGTCGTGCCGGCCGCGATGCGCAGGAGCTGTCGCCACACCGCGCGCTGAAACGGCGTGCCTTGCAGGTCCAGGGGCAGTCCGAAGCATTCGCGCGTGCCGGCGAAGAACTCGTCGAGCTCGCATGCGGCGCGCTGCAGCAGTTCGTCGTCGGGCCGTTCGGGCGCGGCGATCGCGCCGGGGTGGTGCTTCTGTCCTTCGAACCACGCGCCGGCGAGGCCCTTCGCGGTGCGGGCGAGCGTGAGGCGGCCTAGCGGCGTCGTGATCGTGGCCTGCGCCGTGCAGTTCGTGTGAATCGCATTCATCGTCGAGAGCGTCATGATGTCTTCTCCAATGTCCTCGTCTTCGTCGGCGCCTTTGCCCTTGTCGCGGTCGCGGGTTCGGGCGGCGGCGCCAACGTGTTCCAGAGTCGCAGCACCGCATAGGCGCGCCACGGTTGCCAGGCCAGCGCGAGCACATCGGCTTCGCGCTGGGAATTCGTGCCGAACAATTGCTTCATGGCCTTCAGCACCGCGACGTCGTTCGGCGGAAACGCGTCGGGCCAGCCGAGCGCGCGCATCGCGATGTAGTGCGCCGTCCACGGCCCGATGCCGGGCAGTGCGCACAGCGCTTCGATCAGCGGCTCGGCCCGCGCATGCGGCGCGAGGCGCTCGTGGATCGCCGGCCAGCCTTGCGCGATCGCGATGATCGCGCCGGCTCGCGCCCGGATGATGCCGAGCTCGGCGATTCGCTCGACGGCCGCCTGCGCGAGCACCTCGGCCGACGGGAACGTGTGGTTGACTTCGTCGGGCCACGGTGTCGCGATCGGTTCGCCGAAACGATCGGCCAGGCGTCGCGCCAGCGTGCGCGCCGCGGCGACCGTGACCTGCTGGCCGAGCACCGCACGCACCGCGAGCTCGAACACGTCGACGCTGCTGGGCAGCCGCAATCCGGCGTCGCCTGGGATCGCCGTGAGCGCCGCATCGATCGTGTGCGGATCGGCGTCGAGGTCCAGCCAGCGCCGCGCCGCCGCGACGACCCGCCCGCTCGCCGCCGCGAGCTCGGGCGCAAAACGCAGGTGCACGAGCGGCGCGTCGGCATCGAACTCGGCCGCGATCCAACCGGCCTCGGGCGCCAGCGTTCCGGCCCGCACGCTGCGGCGCACGCGCCGCGCCGCGATGTCGACATGCTCGACATGCGGGATCGCACGCTGCGCCAGGAAGCGCAGCATCGCGGCGACGTCGTACGGCGCGCGATAGCCGAGCTTGATGCGGATCGCATCGTCGGCCGGCACGCGGCGCGACGCTGGCGACGCGTCGTCGCTGTCGGTCGAGTCGCCGCGCAGCTTGCTCGGGCTCATCCGATAGTTCTCGACGAATGCCGCGTTGAAGCGCCGCAGGCTCTGGAACCCGCTCGCGAGCGCGATCTGCGAAACCGGCAGCGTCGTGTCGGTCAGCAGCTGCTTGGCGAGCAGCAGCCGGCGCGTCTGCAGGTATTGCAGCGGCGTGACGCCATGCTCGGCCTGGAAGATGCGGCGCAGATGCCGGTCGCTGACGCCGAGCCGCTCGGCGAGCGCCGCGAGGCTGGGCGCTTCGCCGCTCGCCGCCTGCGTGTCGAGCTCGTCGGCCGCCTGGCGCGCGAGCGTGCGCGACGCGTCCATCACGGTCCACGCAAAATCGGCGCCCGGCGCAACCTCGGGTCGGCACTTCAGGCAGGGCCGGAACGCGGCTGCCTCGGCCTGCGCGGGCGTTGCGAAGAACCGGCAGTTCTTGCGCATCGGCGTGCGCACGCGGCAGATCGGCCGGCAGTAGATGCGGGTCGACGTGACGCCGACGAACAACCGGCCGTCGAAGCGCGCGTCGCGCGCGGCGACGGCTTGGTAGGCGGCATCGGGGTCGATCGGGAGAGCGGGGGTGTTGCTGCTGTCCATGCGATCCATTATGGGCAGCGAGGCGGCGAAGACTCGCCGTTTTCGGACATGTCCGCGCCGGCAACTGTTTACCCCGCAATCTTGCGTTTTACGGGGTAATTGCTTGACCCTGCCTGCGCTTACCCCGTAAAGTCAAATTTTGCGGGGTAAGCCCTCCCATGGACGACTCAACGCTCGCGACGCCTCTGTACCAGCCGCATGCGCTCGCGTTCCGCACCCAGTACGCCGAGCTGAAGGAGCGCAGTGCCGCGGCCGGCCCGCTGCTGCCGGGAACGCCCGGCCTGCTGGTGCTGCGTGCAGGCACCGGGTACGGCTACTGGTACCGCCGCTACTACTCGGCGCCGGGGCAGGAGGTCGAAGACTACGTTTGCAAGGACGGCGACGAGGAGGTGCTCGCCGCTGCACGCGACCGCATCGCATTCGCCGATTGGGCGATGCGCCAGGTTCGCGACCTGCGCAAGCTGCAGTTCCAGGTCGCAGACAAGGCGACGGCCCGCGTGCTCGTCGAGCTGCACAACACCGGGCTGCTCGCGGGAGGTGTCGCCGGTGCGGGCGGGCTGGTCGTCGTCGGCACGTTGGGCTACATGGCCTGGCTCAATGAGCTGGGCGCGAGGGCGGTCAGCGCCAGCACGCAAGATGTCGACCTCGCGCGCCGCCAGGACTTGAAGCTGGCGGCGCCGCGTTCGTTTCTGCAGGCGGTCGAAGCGACGAAGCTGCGTTTCTTCCCGGTGCCCGGCATGCCGCATGGCCTGCCGCCGACAGCGATGAAACGCTCGGGCGCCGAAGGGCTGCGCATCGACGTTCTCGCCCACGGCGATGTGCTCGGTCGTGTCGTGCCCGTTCCCGAGCTCGAATGGCATGCGCAAGCGATACCGTTCTACGACTATCTGCTGCACGAGCCTCGCGACGCGGCCGTGCTCGCGGGCGGGCATTGCATCCCGGTCCCGCTCGCGGCGCCCGAGCGATTCGTCTGGCACAAGCTCTATTCGAGTGCCGCTCGAACGGGATTCCCGGAGAAGGCGCGCAAGGATCTCGTGCAGGCGGCAACGCTCGCCGCCGTGCTGGTCGAGCAGGACGATGCGGTGCTGTCGGAGTCGCTGGCCGACGTGCCGGTCGCGATGCTCGCGTCGCTGCGAACGCGGCTGGTGCCGCTGCGCAGGCTGCTCGCGAAGCATCCGCAGGTGCTGGAGCAGTTCGAGCTCGCCCTTGGCCGAGCGAAGCCCGATACGGCCCGGGCGCGCCGGGCCGCGGTCAGCCCTTCGGGCCGAACGCCCCGTGCCGCCCGGCGCCGCTCGTGAACCGGCCTGCGCCGCGCACCGCTTCGCCGCTGGCGAGCGTGTGCCGGCCGAGCGCGAATTCGGTGGCCAGCGCGTCGTGCAAGCCGTGGCCGTGCTGCGCGTAGACGCTGGCTCGGTCGTTGCGCAAACACTCCTGCGGAAACGCGGCGATCTCGCGCGCGAGCGCCTGTGCGGCGGCGAGTGCCTGGCCGGGCGCGACGACACGGTTCGCGAGGCCTATGCGCAATGCCTCGTCGGCGTTCACCGGGCGTCCCGTCAGGATCAGGTCGAGCGCACGGCTCTGGCCGATCAGCCGCGGCAGCCGGACCGTGCCGCCGTCGATCAGCGGCACGCCGAAGCGTCGGCAGAACACGCCGAAGACGGCCGTCTCGCTCGCGACGCGCAGGTCGCACCACAGCGCGAGCTCGATTCCGCCGGCCACCGCATAGCCTTCGACGGCCGCGATCACCGGCTTGCGCAGTTGCAGCCGCGTCGGACCCATCGGGCCATCGGCGTTCAAGTCGTCGTTCAGCGGCAGCGCGTCATCGCTGTTGTGGTCCAGGGCGGCGACTGTCTTCAGGTCGGCGCCGGCGCAGAAGTGGCCGCCGGCGCCGTGCAGCACGGCGACGCACGCGGTGCTGTCGGCGTCGAACGCACGGAACGCGTCGGCCAGGGCGCGCGAGGTCGGTCCGTCGACCGCATTGCGGACGTCGGGGCGGTTCAACGTGACGGTCCAGACGGCCCCGTCGTCGCTTCGGGCTATTGCCACGGTGCTCGCGGCCGTCGTGGTCGTCATCGCGTGCTCCTCGTGTCGTGCAGCACCAGCGCGACCGTCTGCGCGGCGAGCTCGTCGAGGTCGACGCGGCGCGCCGCGCCAGCCCCGGCGCGTGCCGTCGAGGTCGGTTTGCCCCGGTACCAGGTCGCGGAAAAGTTGATCGCGCCGAGGATCATCAGCCGCGCGAGCTTCGGGTCGGCGCGCAGCCGGCCCTCGGCGTGCAGCGCGGCGATGGTCTGCTGCCAGATCGTGTCGTAGCGGTCCTTCAGCTCGATGATGCGGCGCCGGTACGGCGCCGGCAGCGAGCGCCAGTCGTACAGCATCACCGGGATGAAGTCGCTGCCGGTGTCGTGCAGGATGCCGTAGTGCACCCGCACGAGTTGCCTGAAACGCTCGACCGGCGGCAGTGCGTCGTTGCGCAGCACGTCCTGCGTGCGCGCCAGGCCCAGGCGCAGGCCTTCCTCCATCACCGCCATCAGCAGCTCGTGCTTGTTGGCGAAGTGATAGAACGGGCTGCCCGAGCGCATGCCGACCGCATCGGCGATGTCGCGGATCGTCGTGCCGTCGAAGCCTTTCTCGCGGAACAGCTTCGCGGCGACGCGCACCAGGTCGGCCCGCCGGTTGGTGTTGTTGCCATCGGCCGGTTCGGCCGCGCGGCGGCTGCGTGCAGGGCGCGGGGCGGGCGCGGGGGAGGGGCGGAGCTTCTTGGCCGGCATCGGACTCGTCGTCGTGCTTGGTACGGCTATCGGGTTTCCACGCGTGACGCCCGGCGGCGCCGTTCGCTACAAAGCAACTGCTTGCTTGGCAGGGACAGAATAACAAGGCCGCCGGCCTCCCGCAACGGGGCTTCGCCCTCGAAGTGTCCCGCGGGTCGAGAAGGAGAAGCGACGCGTGCAGGCGCTGCAGATCGTGATCAGCGGCATCGCGCAGGGCTGCATCTACGGCCTGATCGCGCTCGGTGTCGTGCTGATCTACAAGGCGACCGAGACGGTCAGCTTCGCGCAGGGCGAGCTGATGATGCTCGGCGGCTTCGCCGGCTTCTTCGCGACGGGATTGTTAGGCTGGCCGTTCTGGATCGCGTTCGCGAGCGCGGTCGCCGCGATGGCGCTGTTCGGCATCGCGCTCGAGCGGCTCGCGATCCGGCCCATCCTCGGCCAGCCGGCGTTTTCCATCGTGATGCTGACGATCGGCATCGGGTACGTCGCGCGCGGCGCCGTCACGATGATCCCCGGCATCGGCACCGACACGCACACGCTCGCGGTGCCCTACAAGGACCAGACCTGGAACGCCGGCGCGCTGGTGCTCAACGTCGAGCAGCTCGTGATCATCGCCGCGACCGTGCTGCTGTCCGCGGTGCTTTATGCGATGTTCCGCTACAGCCGGATCGGCATCGCGATGCAGGCGGCGTCGCAGAACCAACTCGCCGCGTACTACATGGGCATTCCGGTCGCGCGGCTGAACGGGCTCGTGTGGGGCTTGGCGGCGGCGGTCGCGGCGGTCGCCGGGCTGCTGCTCGCGCCGATCACGTTCGTGCACGCGAACATGGGGTTCATCGGGCTGAAGGCGATGCCGGCGGCGGTGGTCGGCGGCTTCGGCAGCCTGCCCGGCGCGCTGGTGGGCGGGTGGGTGATCGGCGTCGTCGAGGCGCTGGCGGGGTTCTACCTGCCGGAGGGGTTCAAGGACGTCGCGGCGTATGTCGTCGTGCTGATCATGCTGGTCGTGCGGCCCAATGGGCTGTTCGGCGAGAAGCTGCGCAAGAAGGTCTGAACAACCGGCGGGGTTTCATGCGCTTCATCTTCAAGACCCGGTACGAGCAGGACATCCGCCTCGCGAAGCACGGCGGCCATGTGTTCTGGTACTCGGCGCTGGGCCTCGTGTTGCTGAGCGCGCCGTGGCTGGTCTCGGAGTACTGGCTCGCGCAGCTGACCTTCGTGATGATCTACGCGGTGGTCGGGCTCGGGCTGATGCTGCTGTCGGGCTACACGGGGCTGTTCTCGCTCGGGCATGCGGCGTTCCTCGGCGTCGGCGCGTACACGCAAGCGGTGCTGACGAACGTCGGCGTGCCGTTCCCGCTCGCGCTGCTCGCGGCCGGTGCGCTGGCCGCGGCGGTCGGCGTCGTCGTCGGGCTGCCCGCGCTGCGCGTCAAGGGCATCTACCTCGCGATCGCGACGCTCGCGTTCGGCTTCATCGTCGAGGAGGTGTTCGCGCGCTGGGAGCGCGTGACCGGTGGCAACGCCGGGCTGCATGTGAAGGCGCCGGACATGCTCGGCTTCAAGCTCGACACCGACACGTCGTTCTACTTCGCCTGCCTGATCGTCACGGTGCTCGCCACGCTTGCGGTGCTGAACCTGCTGCGCGCGCCGACCGGGCGTGCGTTCGTCGCGATCCGCGATTCGGAGGTGTCGGCGCAGAGCATGGGCATCCACCTCGCGCGCTACAAGACGCTGTCGTTCGCGATCTCGGCGGCGCTGGCCGGCGTCGGCGGCGCGCTGTATGCGCACAAGCTGCAATTCATCTCGCCGGACCAGTTCAGCCTGCTGCAGTCGGTGGACCTGCTGCTGATGATCGTGATCGGCGGTGTCGGCTCGGTGCATGGTGCGTTCCTCGGCGCGATCTTCCTGATCACGATGCCGCAGGTGATCGCGCTCGCGAAGGACTGGCTGCCCGACGCGATCGGCCAGGCGCCCGGGCTGCAGGGGCTGGTCTACGGCATGGTGCTGATCGCGTTCGTGCTGTTCGAGCCGCTGGGGCTGTACGGGCGCTGGCTGAAGGTGCGGACCTATCTGCAGGTCTTTCCGTTCTATCGCCGCGGGATGTTCCAGCGGCAGAAGAGCTACCTGAAGTCGGATCGATTGCGGTGATGAGCGACGCGCAGCACCCTCACCCCGACCCTCTCCCGCAAGCGGGAGAGGGAGTGACTCCCTCTCCCCAGGGGGGAGAGGGCTGGGGTGAGGGGGCTCGTGAGCCGCAGTCTTTGCTCGCCGTGCACGACCTCAGCGTGCGCTTCGGCGGCGTGCTCGCCGTCAACCAGGTCGGCTTCGACGTGCGGCGCGGCGAAGTGTTCACGCTGATCGGCCCGAACGGCGCCGGCAAGACGACGGTGTTCAACCTGATCAGCCGCATCTACACCCCGACCGGCGGCACGATCACGTTCGAGGGTGACGACCTCGCGCGCCACGCGCCGCACGAGATCGCGAAGCTGGGCATCGCGCGCACGTTCCAGAACATCGAGCTGTTCGAGCATGCGAGCGTGCTGCAGAACCTCCTGATCGGCCGGCACACGCACCGCCGCACCCACTTCTGGAGCGAGCTGTTCTTCACGCGGGGCGCGCGCGCGGCCGAGGTCGCGGCGCGCGAGAAGGTCGAGCAGGTGATCGAGCTGCTGGACCTGCAGCACCACCGCGAGTCGCTCGTCGCGAGCCTGCCGTACGGCGTGCGCAAGGTCGTCGAGTTGGCGCGGGCGTTGTGCACCGAGCCCAGGCTGCTGCTGCTGGACGAGCCGTCGTCGGGCCTGAATGTCGAGGAGACCGACGACATGGCGTTCTGGATCGCCGACATCCGCGCCGAGCTCGGCATCACCGTGCTGATGGTCGAGCACGACATGGCGCTGGTCTCCAAGGTCTCGGACCGCGTGCTCGCGATGAACCAGGGCGAGGTGCTCGCGGTCGGCACGCCGCGCGAGGTGCAGGAGCATCCGGGCGTCGTCGAGGCCTACCTCGGGCGCAGCGCGGACGTGGCGAGTTTGCGGCGAGCCGCGGTGAATGGGTAGTGCGGATGGCAACGATTCTTGGAAGCTTCGAGCTCGGGCGATGACCGACACCAGCACTCCCATCCTCAAACTCGCGAACGTGGAAAGCGCGTACGGCCCGATACGTGCGATCCGCGGCGTCAGCCTGCAGGTGATGCGCGGGCAGATCGCAACAGTGCTTGGCTCGAACGGCGCCGGCAAGAGCACGATCCTGAAGACCATCTCCGGCATCATCGACCCGCGCAAGGGCCGCATCGAGTTCGATGCCGAGGACATCACCTCGCGCGACCCGGCGCTGATCGTGCGGCGCGGCCTGGGCCACGTGCCCGAGGGGCGCGAGGTGTTCCCGCTGCTGTCGATCCACGACA
Source organism: Burkholderiaceae bacterium (assembly GCA_035280545.1). Lineage (GTDB taxonomy): Bacteria > Pseudomonadota > Gammaproteobacteria > Burkholderiales > Burkholderiaceae_C > DATCSE01. Next base: position 24,242 of record DATEFR010000721.1, read on the forward strand.
ACCTGATGATGGGCGCGTATACGCGCCGCGACCGCGACGGCGTGGCCCGCGACCTCGAAGCGGTGTACGGCTACTTCCCGATCCTGCGCGAGCGCCGCACGATGGACGCCGGGCTGCTCTCCGGCGGCCAGCAGCAGATGCTCGCGATCTCGCGCGCGCTGATGGCCGCGCCGTCGCTGATCCTGCTGGACGAGCCCAGCCTCGGGCTCTCGCCGCTGCTGACGCGCGAGATCTTCGAGATCGTGGTCCGCATCAACCGCGAGCGCGGCACGACCATCCTGCTGGTCGAGCAGAACGCGAACATGGCGCTGAACGTCGCCGACTTCGGCTATGTGCTGGAGAACGGGCGCATCGTGATGGAGGACCGCTGCGAACGCCTGCGCGAGAAGGACGACATCAAGGAGTTCTATCTCGGAATGAAGGAGCACGGGGTGCGTGGGGAGCGGCGGTGGAAAAAGAAGAAGACGTGGCGATGATTTGATATGAGCACATTCCCCTCACCCCTGGCCCTCTCCCGCAAGCGGGAGAGGGAGGCGATCGCGTCGGCTTGCTCCCTCTCCCGCTTGCGGGAGAGGGCTGGGGTGAGGGTGGTGTGCCCATGAACCTCTGGGACCTCAACCAGCTCCAGCCGCGCACCGACATCGTCGTCCCCGGCGAAACCATCCCCGCGATGTTCTGGAACGCCGTGCAACAGCGCGGCGACGCGGTCTTCCTGCGCCAGAAGAAACTGGGCCTGTGGCGCGAATGGCGCTGGAACCAGGCCGCCGACGCGGTGCGCGAGATCGGCCACGGCCTGCTCGCGCTCGGCTTCGAGCCGGGCGACTGTGCGTCGATCGCGTCGAACACCGTCGTCGAATGGGTGCTCGCCGACCTCGCGGTGCTGAGCTGCGGCGGCGTCAGCAACGGCATCTACCCGACCGATGCGGCAGCGCAGGTGCAATACCTGTGCGAGGACTCGCGCACCCGGCTGCTGTTCGTCGAGGACGAGGAACAGCTCGACAAGGCGCTCGCGGTGCGCGCGAGCCTGCCGCTGCTGCGGCACATCGTCGTGTTCGACGCCGAGGGCTTGCGCGGTTTTCGCGACGCGCAGGTGATCACGCTGGAGAGCCTGCGCGAGCTCGGCCGCGGGCACTTGGCGCGCGAGCCGGGCGCGCTGGCAGCACACGCCGCCGCATGCAAGCCCGAGGACCTCGCGATCCTGGTCTACACCTCCGGCACCACTGGCAAGCCCAAAGGCGCGATGCACTCGCACGCCGGCCTGGTCTACACGGCGCGCGGCTACAACCAGATCGTCGCGCAGGACGAGACCGACGAGCGCATGTGCTTCCTGCCGCTGTGCCACATCGCCGAGCGCCTGGGCGGCGAGTATTTCGGGATCTACACCGGCGCGAAGCTGAACTTCGTCGAGAACCCCGAGACCGTGCCCGAGAATGTGCGCGAGATCGCGCCGACCGCGTTCACCGCGGTGCCGCGGGTCTGGGAGAAGTTCTACTCGGGCGTCACGATCGCGCTGCGCGACTCGGGGCGCGTGCAGCAGGCGATCTACGCCTGGGGCATCGCGGTCGGCGGCCGGATCGCCGACGACGTGCTGGCGGGCCGCCCGGTCACCGCCTGGCGCCGCTGGCAGTTCCGCATCGCGCGCTGGCTCGCGCTGGACAACGTGCGCAAGCTGATCGGCATCCACCGCGCACGGCTGCTCGTGACCGGCGCCGCACCGATCTCGCCGGAGCTGGTGCGCTGGTACCTTGCGCTGGGCGTGCCGATGATCGAGGTCTGGGGCATGACCGAATGCTGCGGCGCCGCGACCTGCGTGCCGGCCCGGCGCATCAAGCCCGGCTCGATCGGCACCGCCTGCCCGTACAACGACGTGATGCTGGACCCGACGACGAACGAGCTGCTGGTGCGCGGGCCCAACGTCTTCATGGGCTACCTGAACCTGCCGGAGAAGACCGCCGAGACCATCACGCCCGACGGCTGGCTGCGCACCGGCGACGTCGGCGCGGTCGACGCCGACGGCTACTTCCGCATCGTCGACCGGATGAAGGACATCATCATCACGGCCGGCGGCAAGAACGTCACGCCCAGTGAGCTCGAGAACGAGCTGAAGTTCTCGCCCTACATCACCGACGCGGTCGTGATCGGCGACCGGCGGCCGTACCTGACGGCGGTGCTGATGATCGACCAGGAGAACGTCGAGAAGTTCGCGCAGGACCGGGATATCCCGTTCAGCAACTACACCAGCTTGACGCGCGCCCGCGAAGTTCAAGAATTGATCGGCGTCGAAGTCGAACGCGTGAACCGCAAGTTCGCGCGGGTCGAGCAGATCAAGAGGTTCTGGCTGCTCGAGACCCAGCTCGGCGCCGAGGACGACGAGCTGACCCCGACGATGAAGCTCAAGCGCAAGCTGGTCGAGCAGAAGTATTCCGAGAAGATCGAGGCGATGTACCGCTGATCCCGCCTCGCCACCATCACAGCAGGAGACGACGATGAAGATCACTTGGACCGCATTCGCCGCCACGATCGCGTTCATCGCCGCTGCGGCGTCGACCGGCGCACAGGCGCAGACCTCGCAGGGCGTCAGCAAGAGCGAGATCCTGGTCGGCACGATCCAGGACCTGTCGGGCCCGCTGGCCGGCTACGGCAAGCAGGTGCGCGCCGGCATGCTGCTCGCGGTCGACGAGGTCAACGAGCAGGGCGGGCTGCACGGCCGCAAGCTCAGGCTGCTGGTCGAGGACTCGGGCTACGACCCGAAGAAGGCCGTGCTCGCGGCGCAGAAGCTCGTCAACCAGGACAAGATCTTCATCATGGCCGGCCACATCGGCACCGC
>DATEFR010000722.1:0-4184 GCA_035280545.1 Burkholderiaceae bacterium
CAGCCGGGGTCGCCGGCGTTGCGGCCGGAGACGCCGGCGTTACGGCCGGGGCCGCCGGCGTGGCAGCCGGGGTCGCCGGCGCGCCAGGCCTGGTGGCCTGAGCGAACGCGCTCGAGACCAGGGTCAGACAGAGGGTCAAGCAAAGAATCAGATGGCGCATGATCAGTCTCGTGAATCGATGTTGAGGACGGCCGTCACGATAGGCCCGACAGGCCTCAGATCAGGAGGCCTTCGCGTAACGAACGATCGCATCCGTCGCCCGTCATTTCATCCCCCCAAGGCCTTTTTCGACTGTGGCCGTCGTCGGCGTCGACGCCGGCGGCGACGTCAGCGGGGCCACGTCCACCTGGGGCGCGGCCGATGGCGCCGGTGGCATCGTCTGCTGCACGACGCCGGGCGCTGCGGACGGCGCCGGTTCAGGCGCCGCTTCGGATGCGCTCGGAGCCGCGCTTTCGGGCGCTCCCCCCTTGGCGTAGTCACCAATGTATTCAATCTTCGCGGTGCCGCGCAGCGCTTTCAGGTCATCCTCGACCAGCTTGCGCCTGCGCTCGTTCAGCAGGAACTGCTCGATCGCCGGGGTCGCGCGCTGCTCGTCCACCGGCTGCGAGCGCGTCCCGACGAGGATCAGCGCCTGCGCGCCCTGCGGCGTGGGCGTGAACGTGCGCTCGCCATCCTTCATCGCGGCGAATTTGTCGAGGCTGGCCAGTGGCAGTTGCTCGGCCGCCCGCACGGCCTGGTTGGCGGCGAACTTCATGTCGCCAGCCTTCAGGAAGTCGACGAACTCTTGAATGTCCTTGCTCGCCATCAGCTTCTGCTTCAGCGCCGGCAACTGATCAGGCTTGGCTTCGATCGCGAGCTCCTGGAAGCTGTACAGCTTGCGTTCCTTGAACAAAGCGGGATGCGCCTCGTAGTAAGCCTTGATTTCGGCCGGCGCCGGCTTGGCGGCCCCACTGCCGATTTTCTCGACGTACGCCCGCGCAATGATCTCGCGACGCGCCGCCTCGATCTGTTGCAGAACCCGAGAATCGCGGTCGAGTTTCTGCTCCTGCGCCTTCTGCACGGCCAGTTCCTGGTCGATCAGCCGCTCCAACACCTGCTTGCCGGCCGACGCTGCCCGCTCGGGCGGCAATGCACGCTGCTGCGACAGCAGGAAGTTGATCTGGTGAACCGTGATCTCTTCCTTGTTCACCTTCGCGGCGGTTTGCGACGCCGGCTTGTCCTTCTTCCGATCACCGCAACCGGCCAGCGCCACGGCCGCAGCGGCCAGCGCAAGCACTGCCAGCCGGCCTACCGCGAAAGGTCGGACCGCGGTGACGGCGGTCTGGACTCCTGGATTCATTCGAAGATTCTCCCAACGCGACTCGTTCGTGCATTCGCCTCACCACATGCCGATCAGCAGGCACGGCCGCTCGCGGAAAGCGGCAACGCAAGGAGCGCGCCTGCGCGGCGCAAAGCTCACAGAGTGTACCGGCGAAGCGTGACAGCGCAGCAACCCCTAACTAAGGGAAGCGCCTGCGGCAAGCCACGCCGTATCGTGAAGTAATTGCCGATGCCGGCTTGTTAGAAGCGACTAGAGCAACGTCTGCTGGCGCGCCAGTTTCCAGGCCGCCGTCGCGGCATGCAGACGCTCCAGCATCCACAACTCCCGGAAGGGCATCTCGCCGCGGCCGTCGGACTCGCGCAGCACGCCGGCGAATTCGACGCACACCAGTTCGGCAGAGTCGAGTCGCTCGTAGGCGAGCAAGGTCGCCTCCAACGTCACCACGTCGGTTCGATGCACGCTGCCGACGAACTCGCAACGCTGCGAACGCAACTCGTCGAGCATCGCCGCGGTGGTCAACGCGTGCAGCGCGATCACGTCGTTCGCATCCCAGGCGGCCTGGACGCGAACGAACTGCTCGCACAGCTCCCGGGTCAGCACGGCCGCGTCCAGCCCCGGCGGCAGGCCTTCCAGCGGCATGCTGCGGGCGGCGGGCGTTGCCGGCACGGCACTGTGGCGAACACCGCCCGTCCGGCGCGCCGCGACGTGGTCTTGCCGGCCGCGAGTGCGCCGCAGCACCGGCAAAGGACTGCCGAACGCACGCCACAGCAGCAACACCCCGGCCGCCAACGCCAGCAACCCGCCGGTCGGCCACAACGTGCCGACCTGCGACAACCAGCTCTTGAACGCCACCAGCACGGCCAGCGCCGCGAGAAGCCCGACCGAGGTGGCGAGGCTGCCGAGCGTCGCCGCGGACGCATCGTTCGCGAGGCCGCCCATTCCCGCCGCCACGGCCGCGGGCACCCACAGACGCCGCCAGCGCACCGCCGTCGCCGCGCCCCCCGGGGCGACGGCACGAGCGGCAGCGGGGAATCTCAGCACTTGATCCCCACGTGCAGCGCGACCACGCCCGCGCTCAGGTTGTGGACATCGACGTGGCCAAATCCGGCGTTCTTCATCATCGCCTTGAGTTCGGCCTGGCCCGGGTGCATGCGGATCGACTCGGCGAGGTAGCGATAGCTCGCGCCATCGCGCGCCACCCATTCGCCGACGCGCGGCAGCACGTTGAAGGAGTACCAGTCGTAGGCCTTCGCGAGCGGCGGCGCGACTTTCGAGAACTCGAGCACCAGCAGGCGTCCGCCCGGCTTGAGCACGCGGTTCATCTCGGCGAGCGCGCGATCCTTGTGCGTCATGTTGCGCAGGCCGAACGCGACGCTCACCAGGTCGAAGCGCCCGGCCGCGAACGGCAGCGCCTCGGCGTCGCACAGCAGCGTCGGCAGCACCAGCCCTTCGTCGATCAGCCGGTCGCGGCCGCGCCGCAGCATCGCTTCGTTGATGTCGGTGTGCCAGACCGCCCCGCTGCGCCCGACCTTCGCTGCGAAGGCGCGCGCGAGGTCGCCGGTGCCCGAGGCGATGTCGAGGACCTGCTGGCCTTCGCGCAGGTTCGCGACCGCGACCGTGTACGCCTTCCAGGCCCGGTGCAGGCCCAGCGACATCAGGTCGTTCATCAGGTCGTACTTGGCCGCGACCGAATCGAACACGCCGCGGACGCGGCCCGCCTTCTGCGATTCGTCGACGGTTTCGTAGCCGAAATGGGTGCCGCTCATGCTGGGTTTCGTGCGCCGCTGTCCGCGTGCTGCCGGTTCAGTGATGGTGATGGCCGCATGCGGCGGCCGGCGCTTGCACCATCGGCGCGTCACGCTCCGCGCCGGCCTCGCGCAGCCGCTCCTCATAGCGGCGCCACAGGTCCTGCTCGTGCTCGCCCAGGTGGTACAGGTAGTCCCACGAGTAGATGCCGCTGTCGTGCCCGTCGGAGAACGTCGGCTGCACCGCGTAGTTGCCGATCGGTTCCAGCCCGTTCAGCACGACGTCGCGCTTGCCGGTCTGCAACACCTCCTGACCCGGGCCATGCCCCTGCACCTCGGCCGACGGTGAATACACGCGCATCAGCTCGAACGGAATCCGGAACGTGCGCCCGTCGGAAAAGCCGACCTCCAGCACCCGCGACTGCTGGTGCACGGTGATCGCGACGGGTTGCGGTGTTTGCGAAGTCAGTCCAGCCATGACAGAAGCGCGGGTTTGATCCAAATCGGGCCGCACAGCATGCAGCGCGGGCAGTGTAACCAACCGCCCAGAGGCACTTTTCGGGCCGGGGAGATTGCTCGAAGCGCGGCCGAAACCAGGCCCTAGACGAGCACCCGCTCGATCCCGCCGTCGTTCGCACGCTCGACGTATTCGGGCATCCAGTCCTCGCCGAGGATCTGCCGCGCCATCTCGACGACGATGTAGTCCGCTTCGAGCAACCCGTTGTTCAGGTCGCCGGTGTAGCGGCTCAGGCCTTGCAGGCAGCTCGGGCACGAGGTCAGGATCTTCAGGTTGCCCTTCTCGGGCACCGCACCGCTCGCGCGCAGCGCTGCTTCATCCTTGCGCAGCTCCTCTTCCTTGCGGAAGCGCACCTGGGTCGAGATGTCCGGCCGGGTCACGCCCAGCGTGCCGCTCTCGCCGCAGCAGCGCTCGCTCTTGCGCACGCTGTCGGGGTTGCTGCCGCCGACCAATGCACGCACCGTCTTCATCGGCTCCTGCAGCTTCATCGGGCTGTGGCAAGGGTCGTGGTACAGGTAGCCGCCCGCATCGGGCCCGAGCGTGATGCCTTTTTCGAGCAGGAACTCGTGGATGTCGACGATGCGGCAGCCCGGGAAGATCT
>DATEFR010000723.1:0-8483 GCA_035280545.1 Burkholderiaceae bacterium
ACGTGCGAGGTCGCCCAGGGCCTCCAGATCGGCGCTGCGGCCGTTCAATGCGAACCACAGGCCGATGGGGTTCGGATACTGCCGGTAGACCTCGATCGCCTCATCCAGCGCGGCAATCGCCTCGACGTGGCGCTTCTGGAGCCGCAAGGTGTCCGCCACCGCATACAGGCCGAAGCCGATCGCGAATGGGGCGCCGACTTCGCGGTACTTGGTCACGGCCTCGCGACCCAGCTGCTCCGCCAGGACGGGGTCGCCGACTTGCAGGGCAATGGCCGACAGCCCGCCGATCGCAAAGGCCTCGAGGAGCTTGGACCGTGCAGCCTGCGCGTACGCCCGCATCCGTTCGTAGTGCTGCTTGGTCTGCTCCCGGTGCTGCCCCTGAAAGAATGCAATCGCCATGCCCTGGTGGGCATAGGTCATGGCCAGGGGGTCGTTGCTGCGCCGCGCGATCTCCATCGCGCGCACCGCCGTCTCCGCCGATTCGTTGAACTGCTCGAAGCGCCGGTACATGATCGTCGTGCGCAGCATCGCCTCGCCGAGCAGGTCGGGCCGGGCGACGCCCTCGAGCATGACCAGGCTGTGCTGCGTCGCGCGCACCAGCTCGTCCAGCTTGCCCTGGTTGATCGCGTTCAGCGTGACATTGAGGTCGGACTCGGCCTGGCCGATGCGGTCGCCGTTCTGCTCGGCCAGGTCATAGGCTTCCTTCGAATGCGCGGCGGCGGCCTTGGTCAGGGCCATGTACGTTTCGATGCGCGACAGCAGGTTCAGAACGCGGACGCGGTCCGCTGCCGTGGCATCGGTGGGCAGCGTGGCCTGCAGCCGCTGCGCCTCGTTGTAGGCGAGCGGTGCGTCGTTCTCGGCGGTGATGCGGACGCGGGCCGCGTCGTCGCGCCAGGCGGCCAGCGACGTGGCCGCGCAGGCGGGCGCGAGCCAGAACAGGTGCGCTGCCAGCAGCCAGGCGGAGCGCCACGACATCGTCATTCCCAACGCCCTAGTCCGAAGAGTTTCATCTCACGCGCATGTCCATGCGTCCATGCATGCCGGGCACCAGTCTAGTGTGCCGTCCCGTCAATATCCGACATATGAATTCGTCAACCGAGGTGCCGTTCGGCCACCGGCGGCGCCGGCGCGGGCTCCAGCGCGTGCAGGCCGGCGATGACCGGGTCGAGTTCGCGGGCCACGTTCTGCGCCAGCGCCTCGATGTCCGCATCGGCGGCCGCGTGGACACAGGCCTGCTCGAGCGCCTGGGCCGCCTGCCGGACCGCGTGCATCCCGAGCGCCGCGGCGGCGCTCTTCAGGTCGTGGGCCAGGCGTACCGGTGCGGCGGTGTCTCGCGCGGCGCGCGCTGCCGCGAAGCGGGCCGGGAAGTCGGACTCGCGCTCTCGGAACATGCGCAGCAGACGGCGGTACAACGCATCGTCGCCCATCATGCCGGCGAGTCCGGCGCTGGTGTCGATGCCGGGCAGCTCGGCGAGCGCGCCGGGAGGCCGGCCGGCGCTCGCGACGGCGGGAGCTTCATCGGACGCGGTGTCGGGCGCGTTGTCGGACACGATCGGGGACGGGCGCACCCAGCGCGCGAGCGTCGCAAACATGTCGTCGACCTTGATCGGCTTGGCGATGTGGTCGTTCATTCCCGCGGCGAGTGCCTTGTCGCGGTCGCCGACCATCGCGTTGGCCGTCATCGCGATGACCGGCAGCTCCTGCCAGCGCGCCTGCTGGCGCAGCGCGCGGGTCGCCGCGTAGCCGTCCATGACCGGCATCTGGCAGTCCATCAGCACCCCGTCGAAGCGCTGTCGGGCCAGCATGGCCAGCGCCTCCTGCCCGTTGCCGGCGACCGTGACGACGATGCCGGCGCGGCTCAGCACGTCCAGCGCGAGCTCCTGGTTGAACGCGTTGTCTTCGACCAGCAGGATGCGTGCGCCGCTCAGCGTGGCGCGATGGACGTGCATGGACTCCTCGCGCTGCTCGCTGCGCGTCGAGCGGCGCACCGCCAGGCCCAGCGCGGCGACGCAGGCATCGAACAAGGTCGAGGGCGTGACCGGCTTGGTCAGCAGCGCGCCGACGTCGACCCGCTGCTCGTTCAGGCGCTGCTGGACCTGGCTGCGGCTGAAGGCCGTCAGCATCAGCACCGGCGGCGTCGGGTGGCGCGGACGCTCGCGGTCCGACAGCACGCGCGCGCATTCCACGCCGTCCATGCCGGGCATCTTCCAGTCGAGCAGCAGCAGGTCGTACGGCTCGTCGCGCGCGTCGGCGAGCGCCACCTGGCGCAGCGCGTCCACGCCGTCGGTCGCGGTGTCGGCCTTCAGCCCGAGCGCACCGGTCATCTCGGCCAGCACGTCGCGGGCGCACGCGTTGTCGTCGACGATCAAGGCGCGTGCGCCTTGCAGGCTGACCTCGCGCAGCGGCGCGCGCGGCGGCATGGCGGCAGCCTCGGCCTGCAGGCCGAACCGCACGCTGAAGCGAAAGCGGCTGCCGCGACCCGGCGCGCTGTCGACATCGAGCTCGCCGCCCATCAGGCGCACCAGGTGCCGGCTGATCGCCAGACCCAGGCCGGTGCCGCCGTAGCGCCGGCTGGTCGAGGCGTCCGCCTGCGAGAACGGCTGGAACAGGCGCCTCTGCTGCTCGGCGCTCATGCCGATGCCGGTGTCGCGCACCTCGAAGCGCAGCTGCGCCGAGGCGGCGTCGCGCTCGACGACCTCGATCGCGACGACGACTTCGCCGCGCTCGGTGAACTTGACGGCGTTGTTGCCCAGGTTGAGCAGCACCTGGCCCAGGCGCGAAGGATCGCCCACCAGCGCCGTCGGCAGCTCCGGCGGCTCGACGAACAGCAGCTCGAGGCCCTGTTCCTCGGCCTTCAGGCCGACCACGCTGCCCAGGTTGTCCATCACGTCGGCCAGGCTGAACGGGATGGACTCCATGTCGAGCTTGCCGGCCTCGATCTTCGAGAAGTCCAGGATGTCGTTGATGATGCCCAGCAGCGCTTCGGCCGATGCATGCACCTTCTGGATGTAGTTGTGCTGCTGCGGGCTGAGGCCGCTTTGCAGCGCGAGGTACGACATCCCGAGGATCGCGTTCATCGGCGTGCGGATCTCGTGGCTCATGTTGGCCAGGAACTCGCTCTTGGCGGTGCTGGCGGCCTCGGCCTCGCGCCGCGCCTGCCGGTCGGCCTCGGCCTGCTTGCGCTCGCTGAGGTCGACGATGAAGGCCACGCCCTGCTCGGTCGAATCGCTCAGCAGGGCGCCGCCGATCAGCACCGGCACCGCGGTCCCGTCCTTGCGGATGTAGTGCTTCTCGTAGGCCTGGCAGCGGCCGGTGTCGTGCAGCTGGCGGATCGCGTCGCGGTCGGCCGGGGCCTCTTCGGGCGGCGTGAGCCGGGTCCAGTCCACGCGGCCGGCGCGCAGGTCGTCGCGGTCGTAGCCGATGATCTCCAGGAACGCGTCGTTCGCCTCGACGACCGCGCCGGTCACGTCCCAGAAGAACACGCCGATCATGCTGGACTCGACCACCCGGCGCAGGCGCGTCTCGCTGGCACGCAGCGCTTCCTGCGCCTCGCGCTGCTCGCGGGTCCGCTGCTCGATGCGCTCGCCCATGGCATCGATGCCGCGCTGCAGCGCGCCGATTTCGTCGTCGGGCCCGGCGCGCGGGACGCGGGCGGACAGCTCGCCCTGCTCGATCTGCCGGACGCAGTCCAGCGCCGCGCCGAGGCGCCGCATCAACCAGCGCCCGAACAGGCTGACCGAGATGCCGCTCAGGCACAGGGCGACGAAGGTGATGCCGCCGATGGCGCGCATCAATCCGAACATCGCCGCGTAGACCTCGCTGCGCGACACGGCCACGCCCACCAGCCAGCCGACAGGCTCCAGCGTGTGGAACACCGCCATGCGCTGGTCGCCCTTGTAGTCGTACTCCAGCGAGCCGGTCTGGCGCCGCAGCATCTCGTCGACGAAGGCGTAGTTCGCGCGGTCGCCCATCGTCCCGTACGGGTGGTAGACGATGCGGTTGTCGTTGCGCTCGACGATGAACAGCGTGGCCGACTCGAAGCCTTCCTTGGCGCGCAGCTGTCGCAGCTGCTCCTCGGCTTCCCGGCTGGCGGCGACCACGCCGGAGCGGTTGAGCTGCTGCCGGATGGACTGCGTGGCGCTGTACAGCTCCAGCTGCATCAGGCGTTCGCGCGACTGCCGCAGGTTCGCCTGGAGAAAGAACACCGCGGCCCCGAGGACCGCGCCGGTCATCACCAGGATGGTGACCAGCGAGAGCAGGTTGAGCCGTGTGGAGATCTTCACGAGGCGCTCCGGCCGGGTCACGGTCAGAACCTGAACTGGTCCACGTTGTCCTTGGTGAACACCATGACGGGCAGTGCCACCTGCATGCTGATCGCGTCCTTGCGCGGCGTGAAGCTGCCGAGCCTGCCGGCCTGGAACGGCTGCCCCGTCTTCAGCCCGCCGGCCAGCAACTGGCGCGCGCTGTAGACGGTCAGGTAGCCGTGGTCCGGCGCGTTCCACAGCAGCACGGTCCTGACCGTGCCGTCCTTCAGGAACTCGCGCATCAGGTTCGGCGTCGAGTTGCCGACCACGGCCACCTTGCCGGCCAGGCCGGCGTCGCGAACCGCGCGCGCGACACCGGGGAGGTTGGGCGCTCCAAGCGCGACGATGCCCTTGAGGCCGGGAAGCGACTTCAGGTAGTCCTGGGCGATCCGGTAGGCCTCTTCGGTGCTCTCGCCCGCCGGGCGGATGTCGACGATGCGCAAGCCCGGGTAGCGGGCATAGATGGTCCGCTTCATCGCGCTGATCCAGCTCGTCTGGTTGGGTGCCGTGAAGCTCGTCGTGACGATCGCGATGTCGCCCTTGGGGCCGATCTCCCGGCTCAGCGCCTCGACGAGCTGGGCACCGAAGTCCTCGAAGTCCACCAGGTTGACGAAGAACTCGCGCTGGTTGCTGTCCCCGTCCCAGCTCATCACATGGATGCCGGCTCGCTGCGCCTTGGCCAACACCGGCGCGATGACCACCGGATCGTTGGCCGCCACCGCGATCAGGTCCGGCTTGGTCGGGATGAGCCGCTCGATCATCTCGATCTGCTTTTCGACCTGATCCTGCGTCGGGCCGGTCCAGGTCACCGACACATCGGGCAGCTCGCGGGCCGCGGCATCGATGCCGGTCTTGACGGCGTCGTAGTACGCGATGCCCACCAGCTTGGGCATGATCACGATGCGGTACCTGGGCTGCGTCTGGGCCGGCGCCGCCGCTGCCAGCGACAGCAGGACGGCGCCCCAAATGAACGCGCGGAGCAACCTGGTCATGCTTCGCTCCTTGGGCACGGCCCTGGGCAATGCCGGCACCATCATGTGCCTATGCACCTGCTTGTCAAGGGTGATAGATCTAGGCTGCGAGCTTGAACACCGCCACGGCCTCCACCAGCCGCGTCGCCTGCTGCTGCAGGCTCTCGGCGGCCGCGGCCGACTGCTCGACCAGCGCGGCGTTCTGCTGCGTCACCTGATCGAGCTGCGTGACCGCGTCGCTGACCTGGCTGATGCCGGAGGTCTGCTCGTGCGTGGCCATGCTGATGCTCGCGATCAGGTCGCTCACGTGCTGCACCTGGCGCACGATGTCGCTCATCGCGCGGCCGGCGTCACCCACCTGGCGGCTGCCGATCTCGACCTTCTCGACGCTGTCGCCGATCAGCGTCTTGATCTCCTTGGCCGCTTGTGCGCTGCGCTGCGCCAGGCTGCGCACCTCGCCGGCCACGACCGCGAAGCCGCGGCCCTGCTCGCCGGCACGCGCCGCTTCCACGGCCGCATTGAGCGCGAGGATGTTGGTCTGGAACGCGATGCCGTCGATCACGCCGATGATGTCGGCGATCTTCTTGCTCGAAGCGGTGATCTGGTCCATGGTCGAAACCACCTGGTCCACCGTCGCGCCGCCGTGCGATGCGACGTCGCTCGCGGCCTTGGCGAGCTGCTCGGCCTGCATCGCCGTTTCGGCATTGGCCTTCACGGTGGACGTGAGCTGCTCCATCGACGCCGCGGTCTCCTGCAGGTTGCTCGCCTGCGTCTCGGTGCGGCGCGACAGGTCGGCGTTGCCGGTTGCGATCTGGCTGGAGCCGGTGGCGATGCTGTCGCTGCTGGCGCGCACGTTGGACACCACCGACGCCAGGCTCTCGTTCATCGCCTTCAGCGCGCCCAGCAGCTCGCCCAACTCGTTGCGGCTCGTGATCTCGATGCGCGAGCCCAGGTCGCCGGCCGCCACGCGCCGCGCGATGCCGATCGCCTGCGCCAGCGGCACCGTGATGCCGCGGATCAGCACGACCGTGGTCGCCGCCGCGAGCAGCATCGCGAGCGCGACCGCGCCGCTCAGCCACCAGGTCATGCGCGAGATGTGCGCTTCCACTGCCGCCGTGTTGTCCTTGCCGCGCTGGGCGAGGTAGTCCGACAGCTCGGTCGAGGCCGCCGCCCCGACGCGGTAGGTCGGGTTGATGGTCGCGATCAGCACGCGCTCGGCATCGTCCCACTTGCCGCCCTGGATGGCCGCGGCGGCATCGGCGACGGCCTTGAGGCCCAGGCCGCCGCTCTTCTCGTACCAGGCGTCGGCCAGGCGCTGCTCGTCGGGGGACTCGATCGCCGCGCGGTACTTATCCCACAGCGCGGTGATGCCGGCGGAGGCCTGCGCGATCAGCTTGTAATGCACGTCCAGCGGGTGGTCGTGCATCTTGTGCCAGTCGAAGCCGGGGTTGTGCTGCAGCGCCTGCAGCACCTGGCTGCGGTTGGTCTCCATCAGCAGCTTGATCTGCGCGAAGGTCGCTTCCGCCTTCGCGTCGCGCAGCGAGATGTCCTTGTAGGCCTGGCGCGTCTGCGCCGTGCCGTACAGGCCGAAGGCGCCGATGCCGGCGACGACGAGCGTCAGCAGGCCCAGCACCGAGATGATCAGCGTGCGGATCTTGATGTTGGCAAGCATGTCGTGAACTCCCTGGGTTGAATCCGAAAGACGTCAGGCGGCGGCGCGCGAGCGCGCGCAGCGGCGGAAGAAGTCGCCGAGGCCGGCATCGAGCTCGTCGGCGTGCTCGAACTCGAGGTACGTCACGTCGCAGACGTTCTGCAGGTCCTTGAGCAGCGTGGTCTTGATCGGCGCGTGCTTCCACACGAGGAACAGCACCGGCGTGCAGGCCCCGCGGAACACGTGGTACGACAGCTCGAAGGCACTGCTCTCGCTCATGCCGGCGCGGATGTTGATGAAGGCGTCCGCCTGCGCGAGCCGCGCGAGGCGCCACGCCCGGAAGTTCTGCGGCGTGAAGGGCTCGCCGGATTCGGCTTCGAACGAGGCGCGGAAGGTGTCCGCGTGTTCCGCCTGGTGGCCGGTGAGGTAGCGGAAGGCGCGCGGTGTGCCGTTGTGCTGCTCGATGCGCGCGAGGACCGCGGCGATCAGCGCCTGCTGCCCCGGACCGGATTCGGTCAGCGGCTGGCGGATGAAGAGCTTCAGCGCCGTGTCGTTCGCCGGCGTCGCGACGCCGGGCTCGGCGCGGCCGGCGCGCTCGCCGGCCCGGAAGGCGTGCCACAAGCGGTCGTCCTGCTGCGCGGCGCGATTCTTCAGCAGGGTCCGGGCCGAAGCTATCGAGGCCGCGACCAGCGAACCGCGCGGCCGCAGCATCAGCGCATCCTGCGACTCGGCCACGCCGGCGAGGAACGCCGACGAGAGCTGCTGGCGCAGCCGCGATTGGTCGCCGTGCTTGCCGCTGGGCGGCGGGCACAGGCGGTCCAGCAAGGCGGTGACGTCGCCCAGCGCCCACGCGCGCGGGCGTGGCGGCATGTGCAGGCTGCGTGCCAGTGCTGCGGCGTCGTTGAAGATGAAGCGGTCGGTGCTGCCCATGATCTCTCCGATCTGTCTGCGGTAGGGCCCAGCTCGCAAGCAGGGGACCGCAAGACCGGAGAAAGCAGCGCGAACGCGCGGAGGCTGCCGGCTTCGACGCGCGCGTCGAAGCAGCCGGGGCGAGAAACATCCAACCCTGGTTTTCTTGGCAACCCCGCTGTCATGGCTTGCGCTGTAGACCGGAAGCTTTGCGACCCCGACTTTCGAACGGGTGTGCCTTTGTCAAAAACAGGATGCGATGAACGCATCCTTGGGTCAGCTTATCGGTGGTGCCTGCGGTCGGTTGAGCGCGGGCCCGCGTGTCGATCGTGATGCAGTGAACGCCGAGAGGGCAGCGCTTGTAACGTGGGTGCAGGCAGCGAGCGGCGAGAGGGCAGGCGTTCACGCGCGCGCTTGCGCTGGCCTATGAATTCGCCTGCATCAGTTGCAGCCGGTCGCTGCGTGCGATGTTCCGCTTGTTAAAGTGCCCCGATGACTGACACGACGACGCTGCCTCCCGATCTTCAAGCCGCCATGCGCGAACGCGACGAGGCCTTCTATGCGGTCGATTCGGCCCGGTGGGGCAAATTCACTGCGAGCAACTTCACGACCGTCCAGCAGAACGGCCAGTTCATGTCTCGGGCCGAA
>DATEFR010000724.1:0-4474 GCA_035280545.1 Burkholderiaceae bacterium
CGATGCTGTTCGCCTACGTGGCGTTCTTCTCGTTCGCCTACCAGAGCCTCGGTGCCGGCACCGGCGCGCTGATTCTGTTCGGCGCGGTGCAGTTGACGATGCTGCTCGCCGGGCTGCGCGCCGGCGAGGCTTTCGGGACGGCGGCGCGCATCGGCCTGGCGTTTGCCGTGGGCGGCCTGGTCTACCTGGTGCTGCCGGGGCTGAGCGCGCCGCCGCCGCTGGGCGCCGCGCTGATGGCGGCGGCAGGCGTGGCCTGGGGCTTGTATTCGCTGCATGGCCGCGGCGTGACCGACCCGTTGGCCGCCAATGCCGGCAACTTCTTGCGGGCCGCGCCGATGGCGCTTTCGTTGAGCGCGCTGATGCTGGTCGCACCCTCGGCCTCCGATGCCGCCCATGCGGGCACCGCCGGCATCGCGTTGGCCGTGTTGTCCGGTGCGATCACCTCGGGCCTGGGCTACGTGGTCTGGTACGCCGCGCTGCGCGGGCTGAATGCCACGCGGGCCGCGGTGGTGCAGCTCTCGGTGCCGCCCATTGCTGCATTCGGCGGAGCGCTGCTGCTCGGCGAGAGCATCTCGCTGCGGCTGGCGTTGGCCTCTGCGGCGATCCTCGGCGGCATCGCGCTGGTGCTGACGAGTCGGGCCCGGCGAACGAGCGCCGCGCCGCTCAGTCGTATTTCAGATACTTGAAGCGCGGATCGTCGGGCGTTCCTTGCAGCGACGAACCTTCGCCGGGTTTCCACATCACGACCTCTTCGATCTTCTTCGCGAGTTCGAAGTCCTTGTCGGTGATGCCTTTGGCCGCATGGTTCATCAACTTGACCGTGACGAAGGCATACGACACGGTGAGATCGGGATGGTGCCAGGCCGCCTCCGCGAGATGGCCCACGGTGTTGACCACCATCAGCGTGCCTTTCCAGCCGCTGGTCTTGAACTTGCGGCGTATCCAGCCGTCTTCGAAATACCATGTCGGCAACTCCTCGGACAGCCGCGCGGTGATCTCGTCGGACGAGTACACCTCGTCCGCGGTCTGCTTGCGCCAGGTGGTCATGTCGGTCTCCAGCAAGCGGGGGACGTCAATGCTACGACTCGGGTTCCTCAGGTGCTATCCGCACGGGCTCGCATGACACACTGTCCCCCAGGCGAGACAGGTGTGGCGATCGGCGCCTCCAGAGCTGCCGCCGGCGCCATCGTGGATGCGGGAACGGAGATTGCTCTCCGGTCCTTGCGACCATGCCAATTGACAGGGCAGCGCCTTCACCAACCATGGGCCTTGCCGTCCTCTCCGATCCGCCAGGGATGCACATCGACAGACTCGACACAGTCACGCTGCGGGCGCCAGGGCGGCTGCATCTGGGGTTTCTGGATCCTTCCGCGTCGCTGGGGCGGCGCTTCGGCAGCATCGGGATGGTCATCGACGGCTTCGAGACCGAGGTCGAGTTGAGTGCGGCGTTCGCCGATCGCGTCACGGCCGACACGCCCGAAGGCGACGCGCAGATGGAACGTGCGAGCGCCTACCTGCGCACGCTGCGCGCCCGCAGCGGCCGCGCCGATACGCTGCACCTGCGGCTGCTGCGGGTGCTGCCGGCGCACGAGGGGTTCGGGTCCGGAACCCAACTGGCGCTGGCGATCGCGCGCGCGTTCGCCCAGTGGCATCGGATGGACGTGAGCACCGCCACGCTGGCGTACTGGCTAGGGCGCGGCGCGCGCTCCGGCATCGGCATCCACGGTTTCGATCTGGGCGGCCTGCTGGTCGACGGCGGGCCGGCAGCGGACGGGCGCCCCGCGCCGCTGCTTTCGCGCCTCGCGCTGCCCGACCCTTGGCGCATCGTCGTCGTGCAGGATGAACGCGTGCGAGGCCTGGCCGGCAACGACGAGAAGGGCGCACTGGCCGTGCTCGACGCGATGCCTGCGGCGCGCGCTGCCGAGATCTGCCATGAGGTGCTGATGCGCGTGCTCCCAGGGGCCGCGAGCGGCGAGTTCGATGTCTTCGCGCTCGGCGTGTCGCGGGTGCAGCAGGTGCTGGGTGAATACTTCGCGCCGGTCCAGCATGGCCGTGCCTACACCAGTGCCGCGGTCGGCCGGTTGATGGACTGGATCGCCCGCAGTGCGCACCGGGCCGCGATCGGCCAGAGTTCGTGGGGCCCGACCGGCTTTGCCATCGTCGAGTCGCCTGCGCATGCGCAGGCACTCGAAAGCGCGGCCCGCGCGGCCGGCTTGATCGAACCGGGGCTCGCACTGCGCATCGTCACCCCGCGCAACCGCGGCGCGGAAATCATCGATCTTCGCGCGATGCGGCGAGCGGTGCGCTGAGCCCGTTCGCTGCTCCGTCTTGTCCACGCTCGCGAACTCAAAATCATGGAACGTCCTTACATCCTGCACCTGTTCACACCGGGCCCTCAAGCCAGCCCGTTCGACGTCAACATGGCCGCCGATGCCGGCTATCAGATCATCACGCCGTACACCGGCGTCAGCGTCGAGGGCGTCACCGCGCTGACCCAGGATGCGATCTTCTCGCGCGGCCCGAAGGGCGTGGCCCGCACCGGCATCTTCGTCGGCGGGCGCGATGCGCTGCTCGCCGCCGACATGCTCGAACGCGCGAAGGCTGCGATGTTCAAGCCGTTCGTCGTCTCGCTGATGGCCGACCCGAGCGGCGCCTACACCACGGCCGCGGCGATGGTGGCCTGCGTCGAGGCGGCATTGCAGCGCCACCACGGCTTGCGCATGAGCGGGCAGAACGTGCTGGTGCTCGGCGGCACCGGCCCGGTCGGCCGCATTGCCGCCGTGCTCGCGGCGCAGGCGGGCGCCGCGGTGCGGATCGCCAGCCACAGCGGCCTCGAGGTGGCGCAGAAGGCGGCGCTGGACACCGGCACGCGTTTCGGGGTCGGCCTGCAAGGCGTCTCGGGGGCCGGTCGCGACGCGCTGCGCAGCGAGCTCGCGCGGGCGAGTGTCGTGCTCGCCTGCGCCGCGGCGGGCGTGCAGGTCGTGTCGGCCGAGGACCTGGCGTACGCGAAAGGCCTGAAGGTCGCGGCCGACGTGAATGCGGTGCCGCCCGAAGGCATCGCCGGGGTCGGCGTGATGGACGACGCGAAGCCGCTCGCCGGGGTTGCGGGTGCCGTCGGCATCGGAGCGCTGGCCGTGGGCAACGTCAAATACCAGACCCAGCACCGTCTGCTGGTCAGGATGCAACAGGCCGAGAAGGCGGTGGTGCTGAGTTTTCCGGAAGCGTTTGCGGCCGCGCGCGAGTTCCTCGCGGAACAGTCCGCAACGAAGTCCTAGTCTTCCCAGTCTTGACACGACCATCGCGCATGGCTGTATTGGCCGTCGCCGCCATCTCCGCGCGCATGCTGGCCGAGGCCGCGGCGCGCGACGGCTACGACGTCGCCGCGCTCGACCTGTTCGGCGATGCCGACACGCGGCGCGTGGCGACGCTGTGGCGCTCGATCGGCGCGGCCGGCTCGCTGCAACTTGACGGCGCGCGCATGCTCGATGCCCTGCAGGAAGTCGCACGGCTGCGCGGTGATGCGGTGATCGGCTGGATCCCCGGCAGCGGCTTCGAAGGGCGGCCCGATCTGCTGGCCGCCGGCGCGCAGCTGCTGCCGTTGATCGGCACATCGGCCGACGCGGTGCGACGCGTGCGCGATCCCGTCGAGTTCTTCGGTGTGCTGGCGGCGCATGGCATCGCGCATCCCGAAGTGCGCACCGATGCGCCGGCCGATCCGCAGGGTTGGCTGCTGAAGGACGCGGGCGGCCAGGGCGGCTGGCACATCCGCGATGCGGCCTCGGCTCGCAGCGCCGCTCCAGGCGGCAGCTCGCGCTACTTCCAGCGCGCGATGCGCGGCGTGCCGATGTCGGCCACGTTCATCGGCGCTGGCGATCAGGCAACGCTGTGGGGCCTCAACGAGCTGATCGTGCGGCCGTTGGGGACGCGTCCGCACGTCTATGCCGGCTGCATCGGACCGGTGGACGTGGCGAGCGATCTGGCACGCCGCATCGACGAGATCGTGCGCCAGCTCACCGCCGCGTTCGGCTTGCGCGGCTGGTGCAGCCTCGACTTCATCCGCGACGGCGACGCCATCGGCGTGCTCGAGGTCAATCCACGGCCGCCCGCCAGCCTCGCGCTGTACGCGCAACCGGGTCTGATCGATGCGCAGCTGCGCGCCTGCCTGCACGCCGAGCTGCCGCCGCCGGCAGTCGCGTCGCGACCGGTCAGGGGCAGCGAGATCGTCTATGCGAAGCACGCGTTGACGCTGGCCCCCGCCGCGGCGCAGCATCTGGCACGCAGGCCCGATGTGCACGATCTGCCGAGCGCGGGTGCGCGTTTCGCGCTGGGCGATCCGATCTGCAGCCTGAGCGCGCAGGGCGATCGCCCCGAGCAGGTCAAAGCCTTGCTCGACGCGGCGCGCGACGACTTGATGCATACGTTGGAGATACCGTCATGACCGATGCCCGTCCTCCCTTGGCCGGTTCGCCGTTGA
>DATEFR010000725.1:0-3816 GCA_035280545.1 Burkholderiaceae bacterium
GTTCGGGTCGTCCCAGGTCTTGCCCAGGCCGTTCTGGTAGCGGCCGAGGATGCGCTGGTTGATCACGTCGACCGAGGTGTTGACGTAGGCCTTGTCGGCCACCGTCTCGGCCATCTTGTTCTTGTTCTGCAGGCCCGCGTCGATCCAGCGGCTGGCCTCGAGGATCGCCATCATCACGGCGCGGCAGGTGTTCGGGTTCTTCTGCACGAACTCGGCGGTCGTGCCCAGGGCCTTCTCCGGATGGTCCTTCCAGATGTCCTGCGTGGTCACGCCGGTGATGCCGATGCCGTCGGCGATCGCGCGGTGGCCCCAGGGCTCGCCGACGCAGTAGCCGTCCATGTTGCCGACGCGCATGTTGGCCACCATCTGCGGCGGCGGCACCGTGATCATCTTCGCGTCCTTCATCGGGTTGATGCCGTAGGTCGCGAGCCAGTAGTACAGCCACATCGCGTGGGTGCCTGTGGGGAAGGTCTGCGCGAACGTGTACTCGCGCTTGTCGGTCGTCATCAGCTTGGCGAGGCTGGGCCCGTCGACGGCGCCCTTGTCGGCCAGCTTCTTCGACAGCGTGATCGCCTGGCCGTTGTGGTTCAGGTTCATCAGCACCGCCATGTCCTTCTTCGGACCGCCGACGCCCAGGTGCACGCCGTAGACCAGGCCCCACAGCACGTGCGCCATGTCGAGCTCGCCGTTGACGAGCTTGTCGCGCACGCCGGCCCACGAGGCTTCCTTGGTCGGGATGATCTTGACGCCGTACTTCTCGTCGAACTTGAGCACCGAGGCCATCACGACCGAAGCGCAGTCGGTCAGCGGGATGAAGCCTATGCGCACTTCCTTCTTCTCGGGCGCGTCGGAGCCGGCAGCCCAGGCGCGCGGCGCGATGCCCATCGCCGCACCGGCGGCCGTGGCGGCGGCGAGCGCCGAGCCGGCTTTCAAGAACTCGCGTCTCGGTTCATTCGCCAAGACGCCGCGGACGGGGGTGGACATGGATACTCCTTGCGCTTGAATGCCGGATCGGGAAAACAAAAAGGCGCCTCGACCACGCAGAACCGCAGCAGCACGCACACGTGCCTCGCCGTTCAGCGGAGTCGGACGCCTTTGCCCGAGATGTCGTTCGATCCGTGCGTCATTGCGCGGACCGCTGATGTCGCAGCCTATGCACATGCCGTGCCAACGGTACGCACGCCGGGAAGCGGGTGGCGGGCACCAGCGCGGTGGCATCGCGCACATTTGGTGCAGTGCAGCACCACCATGCTCCCTCTCCCCTCTGGGGAGAGGGAGCAAGAGAGTCAGGCCTTGGGTTCGAGCAGCTCGCGCGCCTCGATCAGCCGTTCGGCCACGTCGACCAGGCGGCGGTGCTGGTTCATCGCCGCATCGCGCAGCGCCTTGTAGGCGGCATCCTCGCTGAGCTTGCGCGAGGCCATCAGCAGCCCCTTCGCGCGCTCGATGACCTTGCGCTCGTTGAGCGCGCCGCGCGCGGTGTCGAGCTCGTCGCTCATCGCCTGCAGGCGGTGCGACTGCTCCTGCAGCAGCTCGACGATGGAGCGCTCGAGCTGCGGCCCGAGCGGCAGCGCCGCAGTCGCCTGCGAGCCGCTGGGGCGCGCCAGCGCGCTCAGCGTGGTCTGCTGGTCGCGCAGCTCGGCGCGGGTCTGTTCGATGCGGCGCTCGCACAGCGCGCGCAGCTGCGCGGCGAGCGCGTCCTCGACCGCGCGCATCGCGTCGATGCGCTGCGTGCAGACGTCGTACCAGATCGGGCCCAGCTCCGGCTCGAACGCGGCGCCGGGCTTGGCGCCGCGGCCGATGCGGCGCAGCCGTTCGAGCTCGCTCAGGCGCGCGCCGTGCTGGCGCGCCTCCCAGATCTCGCGCACCGCCGGATCGGCGAATTCGGTGAACACCTGGAAGCAGCGCTCCTGCATGTCGATCAACTGCTGCCACTGCGGCTCGCGGCCGGCCACGCGGCCGCCGACGAACACCATCGCGCCGAACGCGCGCTCCTGGCCGGCGAACTCCTTGCCCTGCATGAAATTGAACATCGCGACCAGGGCGCGCGAGATCTGCGGGTCGGTCGCGCTGTCGGCGGCCTCGAACACGACCGCGAGCAACTCGCCGATCAGGCCGACGAACGCGGTGGTGGCGCCTTCGGCGCCCAGGTCGCGTGCGGCGATGCGCTCGCGCAGGTGCGGCAGCTCGTCCAGGCCGTGCAGCACCGCGGCGATGCGCCCGAACAGCCGCGCGCCGTGGCGCACGCTGTGCGGGCCGGCGTAGAGCTCGTCGAAGCGCTGGCGCACCTGCAACGCGATCTCGTCGCAGACCAGCGCCTGCGGTGCGCGCTGCTCGGCGAACCGCGTGCCCTTCGAGCCCAGGTACACGTTCGAGATCCCACGCTCCTTCTGCAGGGCGTGGATCAGCTGCCCGACGAGGCTGACCAGCTCGCTCGTCAGCGCGAGCTGTTCGAGCTCGCCGATCTCGCACTCGCGGGCGGCGACGAGAAAACTGAGGGCGGACTTCATCGCGGCGGGGACGACAGAACGACAGGCCAAGTTGCAACAACCGTGCCGCTCGCCGACTTGGGGCGCCGCGCCGCGATTTCGTGCTCGAAAACCGCGGCCGCGCACCAGCCCGATGCCAAAGGGCGCGCCGTTGCGCCTGCGTGGCAGTCTGCGCGCCCGGGAGCGGCCGGCGCAAGCGGGCTGGCACGTGGGTTGCATGTATACA
The DNA here is from genome assembly GCA_035280545.1 of Burkholderiaceae bacterium. Taxonomy (GTDB): domain Bacteria; phylum Pseudomonadota; class Gammaproteobacteria; order Burkholderiales; family Burkholderiaceae_C; genus DATCSE01. Next base: position 2,713 of record DATEFR010000725.1, read on the forward strand.
AGTGAGTATTCAGCGGCCGACGCCGCACCCACCCGCCATCTGATCTGTCGAGGAGCACACCCCATGGGCCATCACGAACTGAATCGCCGCGATCTGCTCAAGGCACTGGGCGCCGGTGTGGGCGCGGCCGCGTGGCCGGGTCTGGCCGGCGCGCAGGCGCCTGTCACGGTCGGCTTCATCTATGTCGGCCCGAAGGACGACTACGGCTACAACCAGGCGCACGCCGAGTCGGTGGCCGAAGTCAAGAAGTGGGCCGGGCTGAAGGTCGTGGAAGAAGAAAACGTGCCCGAGACCGCCGGCGTGCAGAAGACGATGCAGGGCATGATCTCGCAGGACGGCGCGACGCTGCTGTTCCCCACGTCGTTCGGCTACTTCGACCCGCACATGCTCGCGGTCGCCGCGAAGAACCCGAACGTGCGCTTCGCGCATTGCGGCGGCCTGTGGACCGAAGGCAAGCACCCGAAGAACACCGGCAGCTTCTTCGGCTATATCGACGAGGCGCAGTACCTGAACGGCGTCGTCGCCGGCCACATGACGAAGAGCAAGAAGCTGGGCTTCGTCGCCGCCAAGCCGATCCCGCAGGTGCTGCGCAACATCAATGCGTTCACGATGGGCGCGCGCTCGGTCGACCCGGCGATCACGACGACGGTGATCTTCACCGGCGACTGGTCGATGGCGGTCAAGGAAGCCGAGGCGACCAACAGCCTGGCCGACCAGGGCGCCGACGTGTTCACGATGCACGTCGACGGGCCCAAGGTCGTCGTCGAGACCGCGGCCAAGCGCGGCAAGTTCGTCTGCGGCTATCACGCCAGCCAAGCCAGGCTGGCGCCGGCCGCCTACCTGACCGGCGCCGAATGGAACTGGATCGTGGCGTACAAACAGATCATCGACGCGGCGCGCAGCGGCAAGCCGCACCCGAATTTCGTGCGCGGCGGGTTGAAGGACGGCTTCGTGAAGACCTCGCCGTATGGCTCGGCGGTCAGCGCCGCCGCGAAGAAGCAGGCCGACGACGTGAAGGCCGCGATGCTCAAGGGTGCGTTCGACATCTTCAAGGGTCCGCTGAAGGACAACGGCGGCAAGACCGTGATCGAGGCCGGCAAGGTC
>DATEFR010000726.1:0-3136 GCA_035280545.1 Burkholderiaceae bacterium
GCGATCGCGGTCGGCAGGTCGAAGCGGCCGTTCGCGTCGACCGCGAGCTTCTGTCCCGGTGCGAGCAGCTTGAGCACGGCCTCGATGCGCTGGCAGTCCTCGGCGAGCGAGGCGCCGCCGATCTTCTTCTTGACCACCGAGTAGCCGCGATCGAGGTAGCTGCGCATCTCGCGCTCCAACCCGGCGATGCCCTGGCCCGGCCAGTAGTAGCCGCCCGCTGCGTAGACGAACACCTTGCGGTTCGGCTTGCCGTCGCCGTAGCGCTCGGCAAGCAGCTGGAACAGCGGCTTGCCTTCGATCTTCGCGACCGCATCCCACACGGCCATGTCGATCGTGCCGACGGCGACCGAGCGCTCGCCGTGGCCGCCGGGCTTCTCGTTGGTCATCATCGTGGCCCAGACCTTGTGCGGGTCGAGGTTGTCGCGCTGCACGTCGAGCAGGCCGGCCGGGTCGGCTTCGAGGACACGCGGCCGGAAGCGCTCGCGGATCAGCGCGCCCTGGCCGTAGCGGCCGTTCGAGTTGAAGCCGTAGCCGACCACCCGCTTGCCGTCGCGCACGACGTCGGTCACGACCGCGACCAGGCTCAGCGTCATCTTCGAGAAGTCGATGTACGCGTTGCGGATGTTGGACTTGATCGGTTTGGTGACTTCGAGGATGTCGAGGATCTTCATGCGGTGTCCTGGATTCGGGAATGTTCAGCGGGGCAGCGACGCGCCGCCGCAAATTTGGATGTCCTGGCCCGTGATCGCCCCGGCGAGCGGCGACAGCAGATAACCGACCAATGCGGCCACCTCGTCGGCGCGGATCAGCCGGCCCAGCGGCGGCAGGTTCGGCGTTTCGGCGCGGCGTGCAGGGTCGGCCAGCATCGCGGTCTGCGTGGCCGCCGGCGAGACGACGTTGACGGTCACGCCGGAGGCGATCACCTCCGCGGCCCAGCTGCGCGCGAGCGCGATCAGCGCGGCCTTGCTCGCGGCATAGAGGCTGCGCCCTGCCTTGCCGTGCGCGACGCGGCTGCCGATCAGCACGACGCGGCCCTCGCGCCGCTGCGCCATCGCGGGCAGCACGACGTCGGCGATGCGCGTCGCCGCGGCCACGTGCAGCCGCCACATCAGCTCGGCGTCCTGCGCGTGCAGGCTGCCGAGCGCGCCCACGCGCAGCACGCCGGCCGCATGCACGAACGCGCTTGCGTCCATCGCTGCGCGCGCGGCCGCCTCGGTGGCCGCGCCGTCGACCAGGTCGAGCTGCACCGGCTCGAACGCCGCATGCTCCAGACGCGGCGCCACGATGTCGAAGCCGCGCACGCGCCAGCCTTCGGCGAGCAGCCGCTCGGCGATCGCCAGGCCTATGCCCGAGCTGCTGCCGGTGACGACCGCCAGGCGCTCGGCCGTACGCTCACTCGGCACGGATCTTCCCCTCGGCGATGATCTTGGCCGAGCGCACCATGTCCTCGCGCTCGAACTTCGCGAAGTCGTCGATGCTGCCCGGCGTCAGCAGCAGGCCCTGCTGCTCGAGCTTCGCGTGCATCTCGCCGGCCAGCGCCTTGTTGACCTCGGCGTTCAGGCGCTGCGCGATCTCGGCGGGCAGTCCCGCGGGACCCCACAGGCCATACCAGCTGTAGAACTCGTAGCCCGGCACGGTCTCGCTGACCACGGGCACGTCGGGCAGGCTGGGCAGGCGCGACTTCGAGGTCACGGCGATCACGCGCAGCTGCCCGGCTTTCGCGAACGGCTGCGATCCGAGGATGGGATCGATGAAGCCGTCGATCTGCCCGCCGACCAGATCCTGGTAGGCCGGCGCCGAGCCCTTGTACGGCACGATCAGGTACTCGATGCCGCTCGCGCGGCGCAGCAGTTCGGTGGACAGGTGGCCGGCCGATCCGGTCGACCCGATCGCGAAGGTCAGCTTGCCGGGGTTCGCCTTGGCATGCGCGATCAGGCTCTTGACGTCGGTGATCGGCAGGTTCTTGTTGACCGCGATCGCGAGCGGCGCCTTCGCCACCAGCGCGATCGGCGCGAAGTCCTTGGTCGCGTCGTACGGCGCCGTCTTCATCGTCATCGGCGTGGTCACCATCGTCGACGGGCTGAACAGCAGCGTGTAGCCGTCGGCCTTGGCCTTCTGCACCGCGATCGCGCCTATCGTGCCGGCGCCGCCGGGCTTGTTGTCGACGATGAAGGTCTGGCCGAGCTGCTCGGAGAGCTTCTGCGCGAGCATGCGGCCCACCACGTCCAGCGTGCCGCCGGGCGGGAACGGGATGATCATCGTGACGGGCTTGGACGGGTAGGCTTGCGCGTACGCGGCCGGGCCGCCGAGCGCGAGCATCGAGCCGACCCACGCGCCGCGCCACAGAAGTTGCCTGCGGTTCATCGTTGTCTCCTCTTTCCGGGGTGCGTCAGCGCTTGAGCAAGCTGGCGTTCGTCAGCGCCTTGCGCAGCGCCTCCATCTCGGCCTCGGTCGGCGCTTCGGTGGGCGGGCGCACCGTCGGGTCGTCGATCACGCCGGCCAGGTACATGCCGGCCTTCATGCGCGCATGCGCTTCGCCGGTCGGCTCGCCGCCGCCGTAGACCGCGTCCTTCAGCGGCGTGATCAGGTCCTGGACCGCCATCGCGTGCTTCAGGTCGCCGGCCTTCACGGCCTCCCACAAGTCGTTGATCAGGCCCGGGATGAAGGTCGCGAAGCCGACCAGCGCACCGTCGACGCCTTGCACCATGCTCGCGAGCAGGTATTCATCGTGGCAGGTCAGGATGGCCTTGGACGCATCGGCCTCGCGGATCGCCTTGATGTCGCTCGCATAGCGGTTCATGTCGCGCTGGCCGACCTTGAAGGCCTGCACGTACGGCAGCTTCGCGAGCTGCGCCAGCGTGGCCGACGAGTACGACGCGCGCGTCCACGCCGGGTAGACATGCGCGACCAGATCAAGCCCGATCTCGGCGATCGCCGCGAAGTACTGGGTCACGTGATCGGGGCGGAAGCCGAAGCGCAGCCAGTGGTGCGGCGGCATCACGTCCAGCGCCTGCGCGCCGGCCTCGCGCGCCAGCGTCGCGTGTTCCTTCGCGTCGGCAAGGCCCTCGCAGACGATGGACGAGATCACCGGCAGCTTGCCCTTGAGCTCGTGCGCGACGATGCGCGTGACCTGCGC
>DATEFR010000727.1:0-4030 GCA_035280545.1 Burkholderiaceae bacterium
GCTGCGCGGCAACGCTGCTCGCGCCGCCGCAACCCTCGCCGCGGCGCCATCGACGGCCGCCGCCGCATCGGCGCCGGCAGCGGACGACACGCTGCTCAGCACGCGCGAACGCGAAGTGCTCGAGCTGATCGCGGCCGGCGACAGCAACAAGGTGATCGCCCGCTCGCTGGACATCAGCCCGCACACCGTGAAACGCCACGTCGCGAACATCCTCGACAAGCTGGGCCTCGCCTCGCGCGGCCAGGCGAGCGCATGGCTGCGGGCCCACGCGTAGTGCGCCGGCGCCGTCTGTACTGCCGCAAAAGACGCAGCGCTGTGTCTGTCTCGAACGGCGGCGATGCGGCACAGTCGGCACCTCCGCTGCCCAGGAACGACCGCCCGTGATCCAGACCTCTTCGCTGCTCGGCTTCGCGCTGCTCGCGCTCGGCATGGTGCTCACGCCCGGCCCGAACATGGTGTACGTGGTGTCGCGCTCGGTGTGCCAGGGCCGCAAAGCCGGGTTGATCTCGCTGGCCGGCGTCGGCCTCGCCTTCATCGTCTACATGCTGGCCGCGGCGCTGGGGATCACGTCGCTGTTCATGGCGGTGCCGTTCGCCTACGACGTGCTGCGCTTTGCCGGCGCGGTCTATCTCGGCTATCTCGCGTGGCAGGCGCTGAGACCCGGCGGTCGCTCGCCGTTCGCGGTGCAGGACCTGCCTGCCGACAGCCCGCGCCGCCTGTTCGCGATGGGCTTCGTGACGAACCTGCTCAACCCCAAGGCGGCGCTGCTGTACCTCTCGCTGCTGCCGCAGTTCATCGATCCGGCGGCCGGCGGCGTGTTCGCGCAGGCCGTGGTCCTCGGGTCGGTGCAGATCGCGATCAGCCTCAGCGTCAACGGCCTGCTCGCGATCACGGCCGGCGCCATCGCCGGGTTCCTCGGCACCCGCCCGGCGTGGCTCGCGGTGCAGCGCCGGCTGATGGGCACGGTACTCGCCGGCCTGGCGCTGCGGCTCGCGCTGGACGCGCGTCGCTGATCCGGCTCACGGCGTCATCGTTCGAATCGCGCGACAATCCGTCCCGTGTCAGTCGGGAGTCGTTCATGGAGCTCACTGCGGTTCTTACCCCTGCCGAAGAAGGCGGGTTCGTTGCGCTGAATCCTGAAACCGGGACCACGACCCAGGGGGAAACCGTCGAAGAGGCGCTGGTCAATCTGAAGGAGGCCACGACTCTGTACCTGGCCGAATTCCCGTTGCCTTCGGTGGGCCACCCACTCGTTACGTTGTTCACGGTGCCCGAGCCGGCACATGCCTAAGCTGCCGCACGTTTCCGGCGCCGAAGTTCAGCGCGCGCTCGAACGTCTCGGCTTCCAGAAGGTGCGGCAAAGCGGAAGCCATGTGGTGATGAAGCGAGATTCCAAAGGCTGCGTCGTACCGATGCACAGCGAAGTGAAGATCGGCACGCTTGCCGGTCTCCTGCGGCAGGCCGAGGTCTCGTCGGAAGAGTTCCTGCTCGCCTTGCGCAAGTCGTGAAGCTCAACGCGGTCGCGCGCTCCGGCCGCACCCGATAATCGCAAGCTTGCTGTTGTCGGGAACGCTAGGACGATGAAGGTGCTGCTCGTCGACGACCATGCGCTGCTGCGCGATGGTCTCGCGCTGGTGATGGAGCGCGAATTCATCGGCCTGAACCTGCTGCAGGCCGGCACCCTGGCCGACACGCGCTCCATGATCGAGGCGCATCCCGATGTGCAGCTGATCCTGCTCGACCTGATGCTGCCCGATGGCGACGGCAAGTCCGCGCTCGCCTGGCTGCGCGAGGCGGCGCCGGGTGCGCGTCTGGTCGCGCTGTCGGCCGACGAATCGAGCGAGAACATCCTGGCGGCGATCAACGGCGGTGCCGCAGGCTTCATCCCGAAGAGCGTGCAGGCCGACGCGATGCTCGAGGCGCTGCGCATCGTGCTGGCCGGCGGCGTCTACCTTCCGACCGCCGCGCTCGAGCGGCGCGCGCTGCCGCGCGCCGAGAACGGCAACGTCGCCGCGGCCTGGATGCCCGCTGCCCACCGCCCCGAGGACATCGGCCTCTCGCCGCGCCAGGCCGACGTGCTGCGCATGTTGATCGACGGCAAGCCGAACAAGCTGATCTCGCGCGAGCTCGAAATGTCGGAGTCGACCGTGAAGACGCATCTCGCGGCGATCTTCCGCAAGCTGGACGCGACGTCGCGCACGCAGGCCGTCGTCGCGGCCGCGCGGCTGGGCTTGCGCCTCGGGCCCGGCTAAACCGCCCCGACGGCGTCGCTCAAGTCGGCCCAGTTGCTGTCGTCGTTCAGCGCCTCTTCCAGCAGTTGCAGCAGCGCCGCGGCGCTGAACGGCTTGTGCAGCACCGGCAGGCCCGTCTTCGCGAGCAACGCCAGGTCGGTCGGCGCGGTGTCGCCGGTCACGATCACCGCAGCCACGGCGCGGCCGGCGCGCGCTCGGATCAGGCTCACGCAGTCGACACCCGTGCCGTCGGGCAGGCGCTGATCGCTGACGATCAGCGTCGGCAACGGCGCGTGGTCGTCCAGGCACTGTTGCAGTTCGGCGCGGCTGGCCAGCGGCAGCACGCGCGCGCCCCAGTGGCGCAGGCGCGCGCTCATCGCGTCGCGCACCGCCGCGTCGTCCTCGATCAGCCAGACCAGCGTGCCGCGCAGCGGCAGCGTGGGCACGACCGGTGCGGCAACGGCTGGCGCGCCGTGCGGTGCGAGCGGCAGCTCGAGCGTGAAGCACGAGCCGCGCCCCGGCGTCGAGCGCAGCGTGATGCGCTGGCCGAGCAGGCGCACGCTGCGCTGCACGATCGCGAGCCCCAGGCCCAGGCCCTTGTGACGGTCGCGGCCCGGGTTGTCGAGCTGCACGAACTCCTCGAACACCGAGGCCTGCGATTCGGGCGCAATGCCGCGGCCGCTGTCCCACACCTGCAGCAGAACGCGGTCGGGGCGCCGCAGGCGCACGCCGACCAGCACCCCGCCGCGATCGGTGTAGCGCACCGCGTTGTCGACCAGGTTGCGCACGATCTGCTCGAGCAGCACCGGATCGGCCAGCACCGCCAGCGGCGTGCGGCGGAACCGCAGCCTCAGGTTCTTCGCCGCCGCGGCCGGCTGTTCATGCAGGTCGATCGCCTCGAACAGCGGCGCCAGCGCGATCGGCTGCAGGCGCGGCGTGATCGTGCCGGACTCGAGCCGCGACAGATCCATCAAGCCCTTCAGCAGCGACTCCATCGACGACGCTGCTTCGTGCAGGCGATCGACCATCGCGCGCAGCGGCGCCGCGACGAGCTGCTCGCGCAGCAGCCCGATCAGCAGGCCGATGGTCACGACCGGCTGGCGCATGTCGTGGCTCGCCGCCGCGAGAAAACGCGTCTTCGCCGCATTGGCGATCTCGAGCTCGTGCGTGCGCGCCGCAACGCGCCGTTCCAGCGACATGTTCAGCGACTCGACATCGCTCAACGCCTGCACCAGCCGGTTGACCAGCACGATCGCGAAGCTGGCCAATGCCAGCGGCGTCGCATACGGCATCCAGTAGCCGCCGAGCACCGAGACGTACCCTTGCTGATAGAGGTAGTCGTGCACGCCGCCGACCAGCACCATGGCGAGCCCGGTCAGCAGCACCAGCAAGCCGTACTGGCGGACCTGACGCGCGTAGCTGAACACCAGCCACAGCGAGGGCAGCGCGAGCGCGATCAGCAGCGGATAGGTCAGCGCGCGCAGGCCCTGCTGAGCCATGCCGATCGCCAGCATCGCGCACAACGGCAGCACGATGGCCGTGACCTTGAGCGCACGATCGAACCAACGCCATTGCCGGCCCGACAGCGCCAGCGCGAAGCGCCCGAACAGCAGCGTGCTGCCGAGCTGCGCCATGTAGTACAGCCAGTCGTTCAGGCCGGCCGGCAGCGATGGGCCATCGACCACGAAATAGCAGTAGTTGCGCACCGAGACCAGCATGCACAGCGCACCGAACCAGCCGATCGCGACCTCGCTGCGCCGGCGCAGCCAGATCGCGAGCATGAACAGGCCGAACGCCGC
>DATEFR010000728.1:0-5482 GCA_035280545.1 Burkholderiaceae bacterium
GGCGTCGCGGGGCCAGCGGCCCGCCGGGCCGGCGAAGCTGCGTTCGGTCGCGTAGCTTGCAGCGCTGCGCGGCTGCGCATCCTGCGTGGCCGCCGGCAGTTGCGCGCAGGCCGCGAGCACCGAGGCGCAGGCGGTCGCGAGCACCACCCGCAGGTTGCGCGTCCGGGTGCGGCGTGCGGTCGGCGAGTCGGTCATCGTCATCGTCTGGGTCATCGCTTGCTCCTGGCATCGTTCGTCGAGGCCTGCATCGTGGTGACGCAAGAGCACTGCATCGTGTCGGCCCGATTGCATTTGCAATCGATGCAGGCGGCGCTGAAACGCAGGCGTCTGGCCGCACGCGAAGACTCAGGGCTCCCCCATTCCGAACGGAGCACTTCGATGGAGCAACCGCAGCTGACCTACCGCGGCACGGTCTACCCGTGGCACTGCGACCACATGGGCCACATGAACGTCATGTGGTACACGGGCAAGTTCGACGAGGCGACCTGGCAGTTCTTCGGCGCGCTGGGCCTGACGCCGGCCTGGCTGCAGGAGGCCGGGCGCGGCATGGCCGCAGTCGAACAACTGACGGAGTACCGCCGCGAGCTGCGCGCCGGCGACCTGGTGACGATCTACACGGAGCTGATCGAGGCCAAGCCCAAGGCGCTGCGGTTCCGCCACGAGATGCGGCGCGACGGCGTCGGCGATGTCGTCGCGGTCAGCACGCTGACCGGCGTGCACCTGGACACCGCGCTGCGCAAGGCCGCCGCATTTCCCGCCGCGTTACAACAGCAACTCGAAACGCTGGTCATCGCGCCGCGCTGATCGCCACGGTATGCTCGCGCGCCAATCCTCGAACGGAGGCGATGACGATGCGAGCCCGATACCGGACAGTTCGATTCGCGAGCCCTGCGCTGTGGTTTGCATGGTGGTGGGCCGCCGCATCGCCGATCGCGCACGGCGCCGATGCGACGGCCACCGCGTGGCCCACCACCGCCTGGCAGAGCGCCGCGCCGGAAGAGCAGGGCATGTCGTCGGCTGCGCTGGGCGATCTCGTCGACTTCGGTGCGCGCAACGCGATGGACAGCGTGCTGGTCGTGCGCCACGGCAAGCTGGTGCTGGACGCGTACTACGCGCCGTTCAAGCCCGGGATGAGGCATTTGGTGAACTCGGTGACCAAGGCGGTCGTCGGCACGCTGGCCGGCATCGAGTTCCAGGACGGCACGCTGGGCCCTCTGGCCGCGCCGGTGCTGAGCTTCTTCCCGGAGCGCCGGGTCGCGAACCTGGACGCGAACAAGAAGGCGATGACGCTGCAAAGCCTGCTCGACTCGACTTCGGGGCTGGACTGGCGCGAGCCGCTGAGCGATGCGCCGCCCGAGACGATGCTGCAGATGGAGCGCAGCCCCGACTGGGTCGGCTTCGTGCTCGACCGGCCGATGGCCCAGGCGCCCGGCGTGGGCTTCAACTACGACAGCGGCGCCTGGCACCTGCTCTCGGCGATCGTCGCCAAACAAAGCGGCATGGACACCGCGGCCTATGCGAAGCAGAAGTTGTTCGCGCCGCTGGGCATCGCCGACGTGGCCTGGCGCCACGACCCGCAAGGTGTCGCGACCGGCGGCTACGGGCTCTTCCTGCAGCCGCGCGACATGGCCAAGATCGGCTATCTCTACCTGCACGGCGGTGTCTGGGACGGCCGGCAGGTGCTGCCGGCGGCATGGGTGGACAAAGCGTTCCATCCGCAGGTCGCGATGAACGTCGGCACGTTCCGCTACGCCAACGGCTGGTGGACCGTGCCCGAGAAGCAGGCCCACATGGCGGTGGGCTTCCTGCGCCAATTGATCATCGTGCTGCCGGAGATCGACACGGTCGCCGTCGTGACCGGCAAGCAGCACTATCCGATCCTGTCGCTGATCGACCGCGTCGCGGCCGCGGCGAAGTCGCCGCAGCCGCTGCCGGCCGATGCGGCGGCGCAAGCGCGGCTGGCCGAGCGCATCGCCGATGTCGGCACCGAGAAGCGCACGCCGGTGGCGCCGGCCTCTAGCCTCGCATCGGCCATCTCCGGCAAGACCTACCGGCTGGCGGCGAACTGGACCGGTTTCGAGACGCTCAAGCTCGACCTGACATCGCCGACGCCGGGTTACGAGGCCACGCTCGCGCCGGCGGTGCCGGGCGGGCCGGCGCGCCGCATCGCCGGTCCTATCGGTCTGGACGGGATGTTCAAGGTCCGCGACGCGCAGGGGCTGGAGCCGCTGCTCGCGGTCAAGGGCAGCTGGCTGAACGAGAACAGCTTCCAGATGATTTCACGCTCGCTGCTCGAGGGAGTCGTCTCGACCTACGTGCTGACCTTCCATGGCGCGCACGTCGAGATCTCGCTGGAAGACAACCGCGGGACCCGGCTGCATCTGCAGGGTGACGCTGCCGAGTGACGCTGCCGAGTAGCGCCGCGTAGCCCGCGGCTGCTCAGGCGCGCGGCGGGTTCAGCGAATTCAGCGTGTTCAGCAGCTCGACCGCCGACTGCACGCCCAGCTTCTCGTAGACGCTCGCGCGGTGCACCTCGATGGTCCGCACGCTGACCTGCAGCGCATCGGCCATCGCCTTGTTCGACATGCCGCTGGCCACCAGCTCCATCACCTCGCGCTCGCGCTTGCTCAGATGCTCGAGGCGGCGCTGCCGCGCGTTGACCTCGCGCCGTTTCAGCAGTGCCTCGCCGCTGGCGGCGAGTGCCTGCTCGACCCGATCGACCAGCGCGTTGTTCGAGAACGGCTTCTCGACGAAATCGAACGCGCCGCGCTTGACCGCGGCCACCGCGGTCGGCACGTCGCCGTGGCCGGTCAGGAAGATCACCGGCAGCGTCTCCAGCAGCCCACGCGCGATCACCCGCTCGAACAGGGCCAGCCCGCTCATGCCGCCCATGCGCAGGTCCAGCACCAGGCACGACGGCGAGCGTGGCCAGTCGTCCTGGCCCGTTCCTGCGGCCGTGTGCTGCTCCAGCGCGGCTTCGAATGCTTCGCCGCTGTCGAAACCTTCGGACAGCAGCCGGCGCGAACGCAGCAGCCACGCGATGCCCTGTCGCACGACTTCCTCGTCGTCGACCAGGTAGACCATCGGCAGGCCCAGCTCGGGTGTCATCGTCATCGTCATGTCTCGTTCGTCGTCGTCGTCGTGGCGGGGTTGACCGCCGAGTCGTCAGTTGTCTTGCCGCTGGGCGCGGCGGTGCGCGTGCCGGCGGATCCCGCACGCTCGGCGGGCAGCGTGAAGCGGAACTCGACGCCGCGGACCGCGCCGCTCGCATCGCGCACGTTCTCGAAATCCAGCGCGCCGCCATGCTGCTCGACGATGGTCCGGCACACGCTCAGCCCCAGCCCCATGCCTTCCTTGCGGGTCGTGAAGAACGGCGTGAACAGCCGCCGCGCGACCTCGTCGGCGACACCGGGGCCCGAGTCGACCACCGAGAGCAGCACCCACTGCGGCGTGCTGGAGCGCGCACGCAGCACCAGCACGCGACGCGGCGCGTCGGCCGCGGCCTTGTCGGCATCGAGCTGATCGCGCTGCTGCATCGCCTGGATGCCGTTGCGCGTGAGGTTCAGCAGCACCTGCTCGACCATCGCGCGGTCGCAGACGACCTTGCGCAGGCCCGGCTCCAGATCGAATTCGATCGCGGTGTCGCTCTTGCGCGCCTGCAGCCGCACCAGCGGCAGGATCGCCTCGACCAGCTCGCCGACCGCCACGGCCTCGCGTGCGCTCTCGCGCCGCCGCACGAAGTCGTGCACGCTCTTGATCACGCGGCCGGCGCGCTCGGACTGCTGCGCGATCTGGCGCGCCGCGACATGCAGCGCGTCCCACAGCTCGGCATCCAGCGGCGTGCCCGGCGCGTGCGCATCCATCACGTTCAGCGTGCCGGTCGCGTAGGCGGCGATCGCCGACAGCGGCTGGTTCAGCTCGTGGCTCAAGAGCGAGGCCATCTCGCCTATCGTCGCGAGCCGCGCGGTCGCCTGCAGCCGGTCCTGCTGCTGGCGCGCGACCTCTTCGACGCGGCGCTGCGCGCTCAGGTCGACGATCGCGCTCATCCAGCCGGCGTGCGCACCGCTCGCATCGCGCAGCGCCGATTCGAACACCATCGCCGGGAAGCGCTCGCCGCTCTTGCGCACGAACAGCGTCTCGAACGCATCGCGCGTCTGCGCGCCGCTGGCCATGCGCTCCTCCTGGCGGTGCCGGTATTCGGAGGCGAGCTCGGCGGGCCAGTACGGCGGCTGCGCGGTGGACAGCAGCTCGTCGGCCTCGTAGCCCACCATCGCGCAGAAGGCCGGGTTCACGTAGGTGGTGCGGCCGTCGCGGTCGCGTGCGCGCAGCCCGGTGACCAGCGAATCCTCCATCGCCTTGCGGAACGCGAGCGACTCGGCGAGCTCCGATTCGGCGCGGGCGCGCCGGCGCACGTCGCGCGCCAGCAGCATCACGACGCCGAACAGCGTCAGCGACAGCCCGACGACCACCGTCATGATCAGATCCGGCACGAGGCTGGGCCGGGTCGCCGGACTGTTGAGCTGCAGTTGCATCGCGGCGCCCGGCAGGTCGATCGGCCGGCTTGCGCGGAACACGCCGGCGCCGGAGCGCTGCGGGCCGTGCGCGAGCATCGTGCCGTCGGGTTCGAGCATCGCGAGATCCAGCCCGGGGGGCGGGGCCATCGCCGAGAGCTGGTCCAGCAGGCCCGGCAGGCCGTAGGTCGCGACGACGTAGCCGGCCAGGTGCTCGCCGGCGCGCTCGGCGATGCACAGGTCCAGCACCTCGATCCCGCCGCCATCCGGGCGCGGCACGAAGTAGCTGCGCGAATAACTCGGCTCGCCGCGGCGCTCGGCCGCGCGGCAGGCGAGCTCGGTCTCGAGCTGCGCCTCGGCACGCGGGATGCGTGCGAACAGCGGCGCGTGGATCGGCGTGTCCAGCACGGTCGTCGGCGCGAACGCGGCGTCGCGGCGCTCGACCCGCATCAGCTCCGGCCGCTCGATCAGCAAGGCCTGCGCACGCTCGCGCCAGAGCGCCGGCGCGGCTTCGCGGCCGGGCAGGTTCAGCACCCGGCGCAGATCGGCACCCAGCATCTTGCGCAACTCTTCGGCGCTGGCCAGCACCCGGGCTTCGACCTCTTCCTGCGCCTTGCTCGAGCGGTAGTGCAGCGTCAGCTTCAGCAGCAGCGCCTGCGCGGCGACCAGCAGCACCACCAGCGCGACCCACAGGAACCAGCGCGGCCGTCCCTCGCGCGCCGTCGCGATCGAAGGGGGAGAGGAAGAAGGAGCGGCAGCTTCCGGCGGCGTGCGGTTCATGGCGGATACAACCCGGCGGCGGCGGATGCGCGAGTCGCGCACCAGGCCGTCCCCGCTACTCTGCCACGGCCCAGTCGCGGCGCGGTCATCCCGGCGCGGGTGCGGGCAGTCTAGGAAGGCGTGTGCCGCCCGCGCTGTGGGAACTACGTAAACGTCAGCATCGGGGCACGCGGATTGCCAAGGTCATGTCA
>DATEFR010000729.1:0-5646 GCA_035280545.1 Burkholderiaceae bacterium
GCTGTCCGAAGGCGCGATCGTGCATGGCGTGGTCAAGAACATCACCGAGTACGGCGCGTTCGTCGACCTCGGCGGCATCGACGGCCTGCTGCACATCACCGACATGGCATGGCGCCGCGTGCGTCACCCGAGCGAAGTCGTGCAGGTCGGCCAGGAGCTGCAGGCCAAGGTCCTGAAGTTCGACGCCGAGAAGAACCGCGTCTCGCTGGGCATCAAGCAGCTGGGCGACGACCCGTGGCACGGCGTGTCGCGCCGCTACCCGCAGGGCACGCGCCTGTTCGGCAAGGTCACGAACATCGCCGACTACGGCGCGTTCGTCGAGATCGAGCCGGGCATCGAAGGCCTGGTGCACGTCTCCGAAATGGACTGGACCAACAAGAACGTCGCCCCCAGCAAGATCGTCTCGCTGGGCGACGAGGTCGAGGTCATGGTCCTCGAGATCGACGAGGACAAGCGCCGCATCAGCCTGGGCATGAAGCAGTGCAAGGCGAACCCGTGGGAAGAATTCGCCTCGACCGTGCAGCGCGGCGACCGCGTCAAGGGCCCGGTCAAGTCGATCACCGACTTCGGCGTGTTCGTGGGTCTCGCGGCCGGCATCGACGGCCTGGTGCACCTGTCCGACCTGTCGTGGAACGAGCCCGGCGAAACCGCGGTTCGCAACTACAAGAAGGGCCAGGAAGTCGAGGCGATCGTGCTGGCGGTGGACGTCGAGCGCGAGCGCATCTCGCTGGGCATCAAGCAGCTCGATTCCGACCCGTTCACGAGCTACACCTCGGTCAACGACCGCGGCCAGACCGTCACCGGCAAGGTCAAGACGGTCGATGCGCGTGGCGCCGAGATCCAGCTCAACAACGACGTCACCGGCTACCTGCGTGCTTCGGAAATCAGCCGTGACCGCGTCGAAGACGCGCGCAACGTGCTGAAGGAAGGCGACGAAGTCACGGCGCTGATCATCAACGTCGACCGCAAGATGCGTTCGATCCAGTTGTCGATCAAGGCCAAGGACAACGCCGACAACCAGGAAGCGATGCAGCGCCTCGCGCAGACGAGCGAGCGCGAGAACGCCGGCACGACGAGCCTGGGCGCGCTGCTGCGCGCGAAGCTCGACAACCAGAAGGACAACGGCTAAGCCGTTGCTGGTGATCGCTCGATGACCCGCTCCGACTTGGTGGCGCAGCTGGCTGAACGTTTCAGCCAGCTGACGCACCGCGACACGGAGTTCGCGGTCAAGACGATCCTCGATGCGATGTCCGCGGCGCTCGCCAAGGGGCATCGCATCGAGATCCGCGGTTTCGGCAGCTTCTCGATCAACCGCCGACCGCCGCGCGTGGGGCGCAACCCGCGCAGCGGCGAGCAGGTGGTGATTCCCGAGAAGCTCGTCCCCCATTTCAAGCCAGGCAAGGCGCTGCGCGAAGCCGTCGATGCCCGGATTCCGGTCGAGCCGGAAGCCATCACCCCCGATCCGGCCGGTTGAGCGGCGCGCGTCGATAGAATCGGCCCGCCCTCACCCTCTCTCGCCGATGCGCATCGTCGTCTGGCTCGTTCGAGCCGTCATCTTCTTCACGCTGTTTGCGTTCGCGCTGAACAACCAGCACGAGGCCGCGATCCGCTGGTTCTTCGGCCAGGAGTGGCGCGCGCCGATGGTCTTCATCGTGCTGGCCGCGTTTGCGCTGGGTTGCGCGTTCGGCGCCGTCGCGATGGTGCCGAGCTGGTGGCGCCATCGACGCGTCGCGCGCAAACATGCAACCGATACGGCTGCGGCACGCCCGGCGCCGAGCACGCCGCAGCCGGCGAGCGAACCCGTGGTGCTGCAGCACCCGCCACGCGATGGACTTTGATCCGCAGTGGCTGCTGCTGGGCGTTCCGGTTGTCTTCGCGCTGGGCTGGCTCGCGTCGCGCTTCGACCTGCGTCAGTGGCGGCGTGAGCAGCGCGATTCGCCGAAGGCCTACTACAAGGGCCTGAACCTGCTGCTCAACGAGCAGCACGACAAGGCGATCGACGCGTTCATCGAAGCGGTCCAGCAGGACCCCGACACCTCCGAGCTGCATTTCGCGCTCGGCAACCTGTTCCGCCGCCGCGGCGAGTACGAACGCGCCGTCCGCGTGCACGAGCACCTGCTGCACCGCGCCGATCTTCCGCGCGACGAGCGCGACCGTGCGCAACATGCGCTCGCGCAGGACTTCATGAAGGCCGGCCTGCTAGACCGCGCCGAAGCCGCCTACCAGGCGCTTGAAGGCACCGCGTTCGACACCGAGTCGCGGCTCGCGCTGCTCGGCCTTCACGAGCGTGGGCGCGACTGGCGCGCCGCGGTCGACGATGCGCAGAAACTCGAACACCGCGGCATCGGTTCGTTCGCGTCGCGCATCGCGCACTACTGGTGCGAGGTCGCGCTCGAGGCCGATGCGAAACAGCAGACTGCCGAAGCCGATGCCGCCGTACGACGCGCTCGAGAGGCCGCCCCGCAGGCGGCCCGCCCGCTGGTGCTCGCCGGGCAACGCGCCGCGCGGGCCGGCGACCATGCCGAGGCGCTGACGCTGTGGGGGGCGCTGATGGTCACGCACCCGGCGGCGTTCAACCTCGTCGCTCGCGACTACGCCGCGAGCGCCGTCGCAACGGGCCAGGTGGCCGCGGCGCACGAGCGGCTGCTCGAGCTGTACCGCCGCGCGCCGACCATGGACCTGCTGAGCGCGATCGGCACGCTCGAGCCCGACGCGCCGCAGCAGCACGAGCGGGTGCGCCAGCACCTGCGCACCTACCCGACGCTGGCCGCTGCGCAAGCCTTCCTGAATCAATCGCCCGAAGACAACCCGACCGCGCCGGTACGCGAAGCGGTGAGCCGCGCGGCGCAGCCGTTGCACCGCTACCGTTGCGCCGCGTGCGCATTCGAGGCACAACACTACTTCTGGCAATGCCCCGGCTGCCTGAGCTGGGACAGCTACCCGCCGCAACGCCTCGAGGATCTTTGATGAGCTCGCCGTCTCCCGACCGCGCCCATGTCGCCGCCGCCCGCGTGCTGGTCGTCGGCGATGCCATGCTAGACCGCTATTGGTTCGGCGCGGTCGAGCGCATCTCGCCCGAAGCGCCGGTGCCGGTGGTCCGCGTCGACCGCGAAGAAGAACGCCTCGGCGGCGCCGCGAACGTGGCGTTGAACGTGAAGGCGCTGGGCACGCAGGCGACGCTGTTGACCGTCGTCGGCGATGACGAGCCGGCGCGCAAGCTGCGTCGGCTGCTCGAGAGCGACGGCGTCGCCGCCGTGCTCGGCAGCGACCCGCAGCTCTACACCATCGTCAAGCTGCGCGTGATCGGACGCTCGCAGCAGCTGATCCGCGTCGACTTCGAGAACCAGCCCGACCACGAAGTGCTCGCCGGCATGCTCGCCGACTATGAACGGTTGCTGCCCGAACACGATGCGGTGCTGTTCTCGGACTACGGCAAGGGCGGGTTGACCCACATCCCGCGGATGATCGAGCTGGCGAAGGCGCAGAACAAGCCGGTGCTGGTCGATCCGAAAGGCAGCGACTACAGCCGCTACGCCGGCGCCACCGTGATCACGCCGAACCGCGCCGAGCTCGCGCAGGTGATAGGCGCCTGGAGCAGCGAAGCGCAACTGCACGAGCGTGCCGAGGCATTGCGCAAGCAGCTCGGACTGGATGCCCTGCTGCTGACGCGCTCGGAAGACGGCATGTCGCTGTTCGATGCGCAAGGCCATGCCCGCGTGCCGGCGCAGGCCCGCGAGGTGTTCGACGTCACCGGTGCCGGCGATACCGTGATCGCGACGTTGGCCGCGATGCTCGCCTGCGGGATGAGCCTGCGCGCCGCGATGCCCATCGCCAACCGCGCCGGCAGCATCGTCGTCGGCAAGTTCGGCACCGCGAGCGTCTCGTACGACGAGCTGTTCGCGCAGGACAACACGAAGGGACCCTCCCGATGAAAGTCGTCGTCACCGGCGCCGCCGGCATGATCGGCAGCAACCTGGTCCATGGCCTGAACGCGATCGGCATCGACGATGTGATCGCGGTCGACGATCTGACCGACGGGCCCAAGTACCGCAACCTGCTCGGCGCGAAACTCAGCGACTACTTCGACAAGAGCGAGTTCTACGCGCGCTTCGCCAGAGGCGAGTTCGGCAAGGTCGATGCGGTGCTGCACGAAGGCGCGTGCTCCGACACGATGGAGCACAACGGCCGCTACATGCTGGACACCAACTACCGCTGCTCGAAGGACCTGCTCGATGCCTGCCAGGCGCAGGGAACGCGGCTGTTGTACGCGAGCTCGGCGGCGACCTACGGCGGCAGCGCGTCGTTCCGCGAGGAGCCGCAGTTCGAGCAGCCGCTGAACGTCTACGGCTACTCGAAGCTGCTGTTCGACAACGTCGTGCGGCGCATGCTGCCGAACGCCACCACCCAGGTCGCGGGCTTCCGCTACTTCAACGTCTACGGGCCGCGCGAGCAGCACAAGGGGCGCATGGCGTCGGTCGCGTTCCACCATCACAACCAGTTCGGCGAGACCGGCAAGGTCCGTCTGTTCGGCGACTATGGCGGTTACGGGCCGGGAGCGCAGAGTCGCGATTTCGTGTGGGTCGGCGATGTGGTCGCCGTCAAGCTGTGGTTCCTTCAGCACCCGGACAAGAGCGGCATCTTCAACCTCGGGACCGGCCGCGCGCAGCCGTTCAACGACGTCGCGCTGGCTTCGGTCAACGCGGCCCGCGAGCTGAAGGGTGCGGCGCCGCTGCCGCTGTCGGCCCTGGTCGCGCAGGGCATGATCGAGTACATCCCGTTCCCCGAAGCGCTGGTCGGCAAATACCAGTCGTACACACAAGCCGATCTGACGCGGCTGCGGGCCATCGGTTGCGAACATGCGTTCGCCGATGTCGCGACCGGCGTGAAGGCGTATGTCGACTGGCTCGCCGCGCAGCCGTCCTGAATCGCCCGCCGCGCTACGCGGTGCGGCGCAGTGGAGCACAATCCGCGTTCGTCAACCCGGCTTGAGTCGCGGCCGTTGCTGACGCGCCGCGCGGTCCGCCCGCGCGGAGTCCCTCCCTGACCACACCAAATTCGAGGAGTCCCATGATCAAGAAACTTCTTGCCGCACTGTTGGCCCTGTTCGCCGCGGCGGCCTTCGCGGCGGTCGACGCCAACACCGCCACCCAGGCGGAGCTCGAGGCCATCAAGGGCATAGGCCCGGCGATCTCGGGCAAGATCATCGAAGAGCGGCAGAAGGCGCCCTTCAAGGACTGGCAGGACATGGCCACCCGCGTGAAAGGCGTGGGCGTGCGCAACAGCGCGAAGTTCTCGTCCGGCGGCCTGACCGTCAACGGCGCTGCGTACACGCCGCCCCCGCCCCGGGCTTCGAAGCCGCAGTCCGACGCGCCGTCCCAGGCTCCGAAGCCGTCCCTCACGGGCAGCCCGGCCAAGCCTGGGCAATTGCAGTCCGGCGCGCCGACCGGCGCCGAAAAGCAGGCTGCCAAGACCGCGGCGCCGGCCAGCGCCAAGGCGAGCGCCGCAAAGACCGGCGCCGACGAGCCGCCGTCGTCTGCGCCGGTGACCGCCCCGGCCGAAAAGGCGATGACGGCGGAAGAGCGCAAGGCCGCCCGGCAGAAGGCTCGCGACGAGAAGGCTGCGAAAAAGAAGGCCAAGGAAGACGCC